>VTPF01000069.1 GCA_008638025.1 Pelagibacteraceae bacterium
AATTACTAATAATAACAAGAAAGTAAAAAATGAGTCTAAAAGGAAAAGTAAAATGGTTTAATGAAAAAAAAGGTTTTGGTTTCATTGAACGCGAAGACGGAAAAAAAGATGTTTTCGTACATATCTCTGCAGTCCAAGCGGCTGGCTTAGATTACTTAGATGAAGGAAGTTCTATTAATTTTGACGTAGAAGACGGCCCTAAAGGACCTTCTGCAGTAAATCTAAAGCAAGAATAATCCCAATCAACAATAGTGAGGAGGCCCGTTTTGGGCATACATTACAATTATAAAGCAAAGCGTGGAGAACGCGCGATGCAAAAAGAGCAAAAGCGAAAAGATCGTTTAGCTTCCAAAAAATTGAAACGGGCCCCTTTAACTAGCATCTCTACCTTTGATTCATCTGCACCTAGACCGAAAAGAATAGAAATGCATGATATCAATAAAACAGTTACCCTCGAAGATCTTACCAATCCTGATAATTAATCAGTTCTTTTTCATTTCTTTTTCAATATAAAAATTCTATTACAAGTTTTGCATGTACCAAAATTTTAATTGGAAGTGGAATAATTTAGTTTTTGTTGGAAGATTACTCACATCATCATTATTTTTTATGTATGTGGGCTCATTACCATTTTTATTAGAAAGTTGGAATTTGAGTGCAAGTACTGCAGGATTGATTCAAACCGCCATTGTTGCCGGATTTGCTTTATCATTATTTATTTCCTCTTATTTATGTGACTATTTTAATCCAAATAAAATTTTAATTATTTCTGCCATAGGCAATGTAATCGCAGGTCTTTTTTTTTATTTTATTGCTAAAGATTTTATTAGCGGATTAATTTGCAATTTATTACTAGGTCTATTTCAAGGAGGTATTTATGGTCCTTCTATGATTTTAGTATCAGAACAGTTTGAAAAAAAACACAGAGGTCTTGCCATGGGATCTATGCTGGCAGGACAGTCTTTTGGTTATGCACTTTCATTATCTTCTAGTTTTATTTTATCTAATCTTTATTCTCCATCAGTCGCTTTTTTATTTTGTTTGAGCTGTGCATTTTTAGGAATTATTCCTTTTTTGATTGCGCTTCAAAAAGATTTACGCAAACAATATGTATTTGATCATTCTGTGAGTTACTTTCACTCTAAAAAATCCAGTCAAAATAAACTTCTTGTAAGTGGGTACACGGCTCACTGCGTAGAATTATTTGGTATGTGGTCTTGGCTGCCAGTCTTTTTATCTTTTGTATTAATTAAAGATATAACCATAAGTCCTTTAGTTTTAGGAGTTATGATAGGATTAGTTTTGCATTTATCAGGTGTGTTTGCCGGTTTAACGGGAGGTATGTTAGCGGATCAATTTGGAAGAAAAAATATTTTAGTTATTTTTGCATTAACAAGCTCAGTATTATCCTTTACCATTGGCTGGACTTCAGACTGGCATTGGGGTGTTATTTGTCTTATCTGCATTGTGTATAGCTTTTTTACCATTGGTGACTCAGGAGTGTTAACGGCAGCATTATCAGAGAGTACAGATAGAAATTTTTTAGGAAGAGCACTGGCGTATCGGTCAATCATAGGAATGGGCCTTGGTTCTTTCACTCCTGGTATTTTTGGCTTCATTCTTGACTGGACCAACAATCATCAAAGCATTTCACAAAACACAAATTGGATTTATGCATTTTCCTTTTTAGGTGTGGCTGGTTTGATTGCCACCTTAAATGCATACCGGACAGATAAATCAATTATTGGATAAAAAACTTTCATATCCAAGTCCACCAAGCCCATGATTTATTTGAAGAAATTATTTTAAAGCCTCCTAAAATAAGCCTTAATTTAGGATAGATATCGCTTCCTAACAAAAGGAATAATATGAAAAAACTACTAGTACTAGTAACTATCTTGTCTGCTTTTGCATTTAATGCTCATGCAGGAAGTCACATGAAAAAAGGTGATGTGTCCAAAACAGACTATCTAAAACAAGCAGAAGCTCGTTTTGATAGAATGGATGCTGACAAAGATGGGATCCTAACTGTTGCTGAAAAAAAAGCTTATAGCGCTAAATTAAAAGAAGCAAGAGAAGCTAAAAAGGCAAAAGAAGGCACAAAACCTCAAACTAAGTAATTGTTTTATTCAGCGGTGTGACCCACCGCTGAAAACAAATCTCAAAAATCACTAGCTTTTAAAAACATAGCATGTATTAAGGGGCGCATTATGGATTTAAAATTAAGAAACATCGCAATTATTGCCCATGTCGACCATGGTAAAACTACTTTGTTAGACAACATTATGAAACAAAGTGGGATGTTTAGAGATAATCAGGCAGTAGCTGAGCGTCTGATGGATTCTGGAGACTTAGAAAAAGAAAGAGGAATTACTATTCTTGCCAAACCTACTTCTGTGAAGTGGAAAGATGTACGATTAAATATTATTGATACTCCAGGCCACGCGGATTTTGGTGGAGAGGTGGAGCGTGTTCTAGGAATGACCGATGGAGTTATTTTATTAGTGGATGCCGCTGAAGGACCTATGCCTCAAACAAAATTTGTTTTAGGAAAAGCATTAAAGCAAGGTCTTCGTCCAATCGTAATTATAAATAAAATTGATAGACCCGATGGAAGACCCAAAGAAGTAATTGATGAAGTATTTGATTTGTTTGTATCGTTAGATGCAACAGATGCACAATTAGATTTTCCTATTTTATATGCTTCAGGGAGAGCAGGTTGGTGTGTAAAAGAATTAGAAGATCCAAGAGATAATTTACATCCATTATTAGATTTAATTTTAACACACGTACCAGAGCCAAAAGTGGATCAGGGAAAATCATTTGCAATGTTGGTTACTCTATTGAGTTCAGATTCTTATTTGGGAAGATGTTTAGTGGGTCGAGTTATTCATGGATCCGCAAAAATTAATGACACTGTAAAAGCAATAAATTTAAAGGGCGAACAAGTGGATGAGGGAAGATTAACTAAACTATTTACTTTTGCTGGAACTGAACGAGTTATTGCTGATAAAGTAACAGCAGGCGATATTGTTTGTATTGCTGGATTATCAGACGCATCCGTTGCAGATACTATTTGTGATCCTTCGGTGACAGAGCCTTTACAATCAACTCCTATAGATCCGCCTACCATGGCAGTGACTATTACCGTTAATGACTCACCTTTTGCAGGTAAAGATGGAAAAAAAGTTACCTCTACAGTGATACGTGAGAGATTAATGAAAGAAGCCGAAAGTAACGTTGCTATCACCTTTAAGGAAAATGACGGAAGAGACTCATTTGAAATCGGTGGAAGAGGAGAGTTGCAAATCGGAGTGTTGATTGAAACCATGAGACGTGAAGGTTTTGAATTAACTGTTTCAAGACCTAAAGTTTTGTTCAAAACTGAAAATGGTCAAAAATTAGAACCAATGGAAGAAGTAACCATTGATGTAGATGAAGAATTTGCAAGTAATGTTATTGATAATATGAACCAAAGAAAAGCCGAAATGACAGATATGCGAGACATGGGAGCTGGGAAAAAAAGAATTATTTTTAAAGCACCTTCGCGAGGATTAATTGGTTATCAAAGTAGATTTTTAACAGACACTAAAGGTACAGGGGTATTAAATAGAATTTTCCATTCTTACGGTCTTTTTAAAGGAGAGATTGTTGGAAGAAGAAATGGAGCTTTAATTTCTATCGAGACAGGAAAAGCAGTTGCTTTTGCTATCTTTAATTTACAAGATAGAGGCCGAATGTTTATTGAGCATAATACCGATGTTTATATGGGAATGATTGTGGGAGAACATTCTAGAGATAATGATCTAGAAATTAATGTCATGAAGGGCAAAAAACTGACCAATATGAGAGCATCCGGAAGTGATGAGGCTGTTGCATTGGTTCCTCCTGTTAGAATGAGCTTAGAAGAAATGATGGCATATATTAATGAAGATGAATTATTAGAGGTTACTCCTAAGTCTTTACGTTTAAGAAAAAAGTATCTTATCTCTCACGAGCGAAAGCGTTTCGAAAAAACAGCATCATAAAACGTTACCAACATCCCCTGTTTATAATTTAAGAAAATTTAAGAGGATGTTCTTGTTTTGATTCTATAAAGGACTCTTATTAAAACTTGGGATTGCTCTACTTATCCACTTTGTGAATAGTTTATGCGGCTCGTGATAATTTTAATTCACTCCAAATTTG
>VTPF01000070.1 GCA_008638025.1 Pelagibacteraceae bacterium
GGAACACTACCTTCTCTAAGCCATTCGGTTCTTGCAATCTCATTTCCTGCTAATCTGCCACTAATCATAACTTTAATTCCTTTTGCTCCTATTCTCATAGTAGCCTGCATGGCTCTTTTCATAGCTTTTCTATATGCAATTCGTTTTTCAATTTGTTGCGCAATATTTTCTGCAACTAAATAAGCGTCAAGCTCTGGCTTTCTTATTTCTTTAATATTTACACTAACTTCATCATTTGCAATTTTTGCAATATTGCTTTTTATTTTTTCTATATCTGATCCTTTTTTTCCAATAACAAAACCTGGTCTTGAAGTAAAAATTGTTACATTGCACTTTTTAGTAGGTCTTTCTATTAAAATTTTAGAAATTCCAGAGTTTTTAATATTACTATTAATATATTTTCTTATTTTAAAATCTTGAATGAGATACGTTCCGTAATTTTCTTTTTTAGCGAACCATACAGAATCCCAAGTTCTATTAATTTTTAATCTTACACCTATCGGATTAATTTTTTGACCCATATATTAAGCTCCCTTTGCCACTTCTGCTTCTTTCTTTTCAGAAACGATAATTGTTAAATTACTATAATGTTTTTTTATACTTGCAGCTCTACCTTTAGCTCTGGGTCTAAATCTTTTTAAGGTTATACCTTTTCCCACATAAGCCTCTTTAATTACCAAAGTATCTATATCTAGTTGATTATTATTTTCAGCATTAGCTACAGCAGACTTGATAGTTTTAATGATTTCTTTAGATACTCTTTTATTTGAAAATTGCAGATCTCTTAAAACGTTATCAACTTTTTTTCCACGAATAGATTGTAAAATCTCATTAACTTTTCTAGTTCCAGATCTCAAATTGTTATAAACAGCTTTTACTATGGACAAATCTTTTTTAGTCTTGCTCATGATTATTTTTTATCCTCTTTTTTTGGCTCAGCTTTTTTCTCAGCAGGAGTATGTCCTAAAAATTGTCTAGTAGGAGCAAATTCTCCAAGTTTATGGCCAATCATTTCTTCAGAAACTGTGATTGGTATAAATTTTTTGCCATTATGAATTTCAAATTTTTGTCCAATAAATTCTGGTATAATAGTAGAATTTCTTGACCATGTTTTAATAGGTCTTTTAGAGTCTGTTTCTTTTTGCTTCTCAACCTTTTTAATTAAGCTTGGGTGAACAAAAGGACCTTTCCAAATTGAACGAGCCATAAATTATCTTTTTTTCTTTCTTGAAATAATAAATTGATCAGTTTTCTTATTATTTCTTGTTTTTAATCCTTTGGTACCCTGACCCCAAGGTGTAACTGGGTGTCTACCACCTGATGTTTTACCTTCACCACCTCCATGTGGATGATCAACTGGGTTCATAACCACTCCTCTAGATTGAGGTCTAATTCCTAACCATCTATTTCTTCCTGCTTTCCCAATTTTAACGTTTTTTTGATCAACATTTGAAAGTTGTCCAATCGTGGCTCTGCAATCAGATCTAATTTTTCTAACTTCACCAGAGGCAAGCCTGATAGTAGTATAATCACCGTCAACACCCATTACTTGGGCAGCTGTACCGGCAGATCTTACCATAATTCCACCTTTTCCTGGAGTTAGCTCAACATTATGCACGTTTGTACCACCTGGAATATCTTTTACTTTCATGCAATTTCCAGGTTTGATTTCCAATTTATCTCCTGAATAAATTTTATCTCCGATTGAAACTCCATCTGGAGCTAATAAGTATGACAAAGTTTTATCTTCATATTCTACCAACATAATATTCGCACTTCTAAATGGATCGTGTTCAAATCTTTTTATTTCAGCTGCCATTTCAAATTTGTTTCTTTTAAAGTCAATAATTCTAAATCTTTTTTTATGACCAGCACTTCTGTGCCTTGAGGTAATCCTTCCTTGGTTATTTCGCCCAATAGATCTACTTAATTTTTTAGTAAGTGTTTTTTCTGGTTTCCCTTTCCAAAGGTGCGATCGGTCAACAAGGATGGTACCTCTCATTGATTTTGTATATGGCTTATAACTTCGTAATGGCATAATTAAACTCCTGCTGCGATATCAATACTTTGACCTTCTTTCAAAGTAATAATAGCTTTTTTATATCCTGATTTTTTTGCAAGTTTACCTCTTACAATTTTAAAACGATCTTTTGCATTAATAGTATTAATTTTAATAACATTAACTTTATATAATTTTTCAATACTTTTTTTAATTAGTTTTTTAGATGCAGTTTTTGAAACTTTAAATGTAATTTTATTTAAACTACTCATATTAGTACTTTTCTCAGTAATAATTGGAGTTAAAATAATATCGTATGCAAAATTTTCATTACTCATTTTGTAAGCCTATCTTCTAAAGTTTTTAATGCTTCCTTGGTAAAAAGAACTTTTTGAAATTTAATTAAATCATAAACGTTAGTTCCAACAACTTTTAATCTTTTTGTGTTAGGTATATTTTTAATACTCTTTAAAAATTTTTCCGAGGCACCATCATGATGCACAATTAATGCTGATTTAGTTTCTAATTTTGATAAAAAATTGTCAAAAGATTTAGTTTTAAAACTATCTAATTTCGGTTCTTCAAAAATGCTTATTTGTTTATTCAGAACTTTCGATGAAAGTGCGCTTATCAAGCCAAGATTTCTCACTTTTTTATTTAACTTAGTTAATCTTGTCTGACCTCTGTGTCTAGGACCATGAGCAATACCACCACCAACGAATATTGGAGCGGTTATATTACCATGTCTAGCGCCACCCGAACCTTTTTGCTGAACAATTTTTCGTCTTGATCCTTTAACCTCACCCCTAGATTTTGTATGGCCTTTTTTCTTTCTTTGATTATTTAACTGCCAATTTATAACCAGTTGGATCAAATCTTTTCTAGGTTTAAAAGAGAAAATTTTATCAGACACTTCGTGAGTTCCTACTTTTTTACCTTCAATATTTATTTCTTCTATTTGCATATTAGTTTTTTTTAGCTTGTGTTTCTGGGGCTGAATTAGGCTCAGATTTGGCAACTTTGGCTGCCTCTTTAGCTTCCTTAGCTACATTTTTTTTATCCTTTTTATCTAACTTAGCTGTTTCTAAGTCTTCAAAATATGATTTTAATCTTTCTTGAACTGTTAATTTATTTTTTTTCTTAACTGCCTCGGTAATCTCCACGTACGTATTTTTACTTCCTGGGATCGATCCTCTTAAATATAGTAAATTATTTGCTATATCTGACTCAACAATTTCCAATCCTTGGGTAGTTCTAAATTTATCTCCCATGTGGCCAGCCATTTTTTTTCCTTTAAAAACTTTTCCAGGGTCTTGTCTTTGTCCAGTCGAACCATGAGATCTGTGTGAAACAGACACACCATGCGTTGCTCGTAAACCACCAAAGTTCCATCTTTTCATAACACCGGCAAAACCTTTTCCTATTGTTTTTGATCTGATATCTACAAATTTTTTATCTTTTAATATTTCTAATGTTACATCAGAACCAGGTTTGTAATCTTTAACATCATCTAATCTGTATTCTTTTAAAATTTTTTTGGCTTCTAAGGATTTTTTAGCAAAAAAACCTTTCATTGCTTTAGATAATTTTGAGCTTTTAACATGACCATACCCAACGAGAAGAGCGGTGTATCCTCTTTTTTCTTTAGAAATAACATCAACGATTTTTCCTGGCTCAATTTGTAAAACAGTCACGGGGACAGCCTCTCCACTTTCGTAGAATTTTTGTGTCATTCCAATTTTTTTTCCAATTAATCCTAGAGTCATAACTAAATTTTTATCTCCACATCTACACCAGCAGCCAAATCAAGCTTCATTAGTGCTTCAATTGTTTGCGGTGTTGGTTCTAAAATATCTATTAATCTTTTGTGCGTTCTTGTTTCAAATTGTTCTCTACTTTTTTTATCAATGTGTGGAGATCTTAATACGGTGTAAATTTCTTTTGTAGTGGGAAGAGGAATGGGACCCTTAATCTGAGCACCAGTTCTTTTGGCGGTGTTAACTATTTCAATAGTAGACTGATCTAATATTTTATGATCGTAAGCCTGTAATCGAATTCTTATTTGTTGTTTTTCCATATTTTAAGCTAATTTCTTTGTTACTTCATCTTGAACGTTTTGAGGAACTTTTTCATAATGATCAAATGTCAT
>VTPF01000071.1 GCA_008638025.1 Pelagibacteraceae bacterium
GTATATCTTGCATTCCATAGATTGTATCATATCCAAGAGTCCAAAAAATTGCCGATGTATACAAAATCATAGGCAATAAAGTAATTTCATTTCCCATTGCCAACCAACCTAAAATTACACCCCAATTAAAAGTAATGCCTAGAAATAATTGTGGCCAATAAGTTATTCTTTTCATAAACGGATATAAAATTACAAAAAAAGCTGAGCTTAAGCCAAATATGATAGATTTTAAATTGAACTGAAGAAGAATTGCTAGAGATAGAAAAATAAGTACCATGATTACGACCCAACCTGCTGTTGTAGAAATTATTCCTGCAGCAATCGGTCTAGTTCTGGTTCTTTTTATTTTGATATCAATTTTTTTGTCGATGATATCATTGTACACACATCCCGCACTTCTCATTAAAAAAGATCCAATAAAAAAAAGAAATAGGTAATGATAAAAAATTTCATTGTTAGAAAAGTTGATATTTCCTAATAATAAACCCCAGGAGCAAGGCCAAAATAATAAAAAAATTCCTGTTGGCTTGTCTAGCCTTATAAGTTTTATATATTTTTTCATTATTAATTTATTAAACTTATAAAAATTTTTTTAATTGGAGTAAATTTTTAATAATTTTATTTGGTTTATGATCTAAGTTATCAAAGTTTTTATTTAATCTATTTACCCAAATTGATTTAAATCCAAACGATTTAGATCCAACAACATCCCAGCTATTAGAGCTAAAAAAACAAACCTGAGTTGGTTTGCATTTGTATTTTTTTGTAACCAGTTCATAAACTTTTGGATCCGGTTTGTAAATTTTAACTTTTTCGATAGAAATAATAGAGTCAAATAATTGTTTAACTTGAGCTTTTTCAGTTAAGAGTCTTAACAGCTTTGGGGTTCCATTTGATAATATACATGTTTTTATTTTCTTTTTTTTTAAATAAAGCAAAGTTTCTTTTAACTCAGGATATGCTTCTAGCTTTTGGTACAGTTTTAAAAGTTCTAATTTATATTTAGGATTGATATTGTGAATTTTCATTGAAAAATCTAGAGAGTCCTTAGTAACTTGCCAAAAATCTTTATGATTTTTCATTAAACTTCGAAGCCAAGTATATTCAAGCTGAACAGTTCTCCATGTACTCGCAAAATCTAACCATTTTTTTCCTATTTTATTTTTTATTACCGCAGCTGCAGAATTAATATCAAAACATGTTCCATAAGCGTCAAAAGCACAAACTTTGATATTGGAAATTTTATTTTTCATATATAGAATTTATCTTATGGATAAAAAAATTAGAATATTTTTAAGTGAAAAACTAGAAGAAAATAAAGATATTATTCTAAATAAAGATCAGTCGCATTACGTTATTAATGTCATGCGTTTAAAAGTTGATAATGAGTTATTGGTGTTCAACGGCAAGGAAGGGGAGTTTTTAGCAAGAATCGCAGAACAAGCTAAAAAAATTATAAAAATAATATTAATTAAAAAAATCAGAGAACAGACGAACTTAAAAAATATAACACTAGCCTTTTGTCCTTTGAAAGGCCCAAGGTTAGATTTTTTAATTCAAAAGTGTTCAGAAATTGGAGTTAAAAATTTTTTACCTGTAGTTTCTCATCATACAATTAATAGAAAAGTGAATGAAGAAAGGTTAAAAAAAATTATAATTGAATCTTGCGAACAATCAGATCAGCTGTCATTGCCGAATTTGAAAAAAACGTTAAAATTTGAAGAATTTGTCAGCCCTAAGTTTAATAAAGATATGGTTTTGTTTGCAGACATAAGTGCAAAAGAAAATAGTATGAGCAATTATTTAAATAACAAAAATAATAACGTTATTTTGTTTATTGGACCCGAGGGAGATTTTTCCACAAAAGAAAGAGAGCAAATTAAAATGAATAAAAATTTTAAGAGTTTTTCTCTTGGTAACAATATTTTAAGATCGGAGACAGCTGCAATAGCAGGTTTAGTTTTACTAAATTTTTTATTGAATTAAAGTTTTGTTCCGCCAACAGTAATTTCATCAACTAGAATGGAAGGCTGACCAACTCCTACAGGAACCCATTGTCCATTTTTTCCACAGGTTCCAATACCAGGATCTAGTTTCATATCATTTCCCACCATAGACACTTTGGTTAAGATATCAGGACCATTCCCAATTAAAGTAGCTCCTTTTACCGGTGATCCAATTTTTCCATTATTAATTTCGTATGCTTCCGTACATGAAAAAACAAATTTTCCATTGGTTATGTCTACTTGGCCTCCACCAAAAGAAACGGCAAAGATTCCTTTATCAACTGATTTAATCATTTCTTCTTGAGAATGTTTTCCTTCAAGCATGAATGTGTTTGTCATTCTTGGCATGGGAGCGCATTCAAAACTTTCTCTTCTGCCATTTCCTGTCGGTTTTTTTTTCATTAATCTTGCATTCAACCTATCCTGCATATAATTTTTTAATATTCCATTTTCTATTAAAACTGTTCTGGAAGATGGCGTTCCCTCATCATCAATAGTAATAGATCCTCTTCTGTTAGTGATAGTTCCATCATCTACAATGGTTACATGCTCACTAGCTACTTTTTGATTCATTAAATTATGAAAAGCAGAAGTTTTTTTTCTATTAAAATCACCCTCTAATCCATGTCCAATTGCTTCGTGCAATAATATTCCTGGCCAACCAGGACCTAACACAACTTTCATTTCACCAGCAGGAGCATCTTTGCTTTCAAGATTTATCATTGCCTGTTTATAAGCTTGATCACAAACTTTTTTCCAATCATTGTTAGCAATATAATCATCGTAATTCATTCTTCCTCCGGTTCCATAAGAGCCAGTTTCTTTTCTTCCATTTTTTTCAACCATTACCGAAACATTAAATCTCACTAGTGGTCTAATATCTTTAAAATTTTCAGAGCCAGATTTTATGATTTCAATTTCTTGATACTCTCCGGAGATGGATGCAGTCACTTGTTTTACCGATGAGTCTTTTTGTCTTAAATACTCATCTACATTTTTTAATATTAAAACTTTTTCGTTAAAAGGTTTTGCTTCAATGGGGTTTGTGTCGCCATATATTCTAGAATTTGTTTTTTGAGAGAAATTATCCAAAGTACCTTTTTTATTTTTTAAACTTGAAATTAAATTTTTTGAAGCTTCACTTAGTGATTTTTTGCTAATCTCATTGGAATGCGAGTAAGCAGTAACATCATCTGTTACAGCTCTTAATCCATATCCTATAGAAGTGTCGTAACTTGTATTTTTAATTTTTTGGTCATCTAGGACAAAAGACTCACTTTTAGAACTTTCAAAAAATAATTCTCCATCATCACAATTTTTTAGTGTATCCGAGACTATTTGCTCGGCCTGTTCTCTTGTAAGGTCCGTATCTGTAAAAAAAGTGTTCATTATCGCTATAATTTTTTTTGATTTTTTACACACTTCATATACTTTTTGTCAAAGTGTCGCAAAGTTAAGCATACTTTGTTTTGCTATAAGGACAACTACAATATGAAAAATATTATCTTTTTATCTGCATTCTTTCTAGTAAGCACTAATCTTTACGCCGATCAGCCCAAAAATTGGCAATTAGGTTTTCAAGAAGGAGTTACATCTGTGATGCATGATCTTGTTTTTATGCATGACTATATTTTAATGCCAATCATTACCGCAATTTCATTCTTTGTATTATTTTTAATTTTATACTCTGTTTATAAATTTAGAGCTTCTAAAAATCCAAACCCATCTAAAACAACTCATAATACTTTTATTGAAATTTTATGGACTGTAATACCATGTTTGATTTTAGTGGTGATTGCAATTCCTTCGTTCAAATTATTATACAAACAAGAGGTCATTCCAAAAGCGGATGTTACTATTAAAGCTATCGGATACCAGTGGTATTGGGGTTATGAATATCCAGATGAAAAAATATCTTTTGAATCTGTGATGGTAGAAACTAAAGATTTAAAACCTGGACAACCAAGATTGTTAGCAACAGACACTAAAGTTGTGGTTCCGGTAAATAAAGTGGTCAAAGTTTTAATTACAGCAAATGATGTTTTGCATGCTTGGGCATTACCTGCGTTTGGTGTTAAAAAAGATGCGGTTCCTGGAAGAATTAATGAAACTTGGTTTAA
>VTPF01000072.1 GCA_008638025.1 Pelagibacteraceae bacterium
TTTTTTCATTTTTTTTTTTAATTATAAATAGACCAAACCTGGTTATTGGGTCTGGAGGTTATGCATCCTTTCCAATATTGATTGCAGCTAGTTTGTTAAGAATTAATATTATAATTTACGAAACTAATATTATTTTGGGAAAAACAAATAAATTTTTTTACAAATTTTGTAAAAAATTACTTGTAGGGTTTGATGATATTAATTTTTTTCCAAAAAAATTTCATTCTAAAACTGTATATACTGGTCAACTTTTAAGAACCTCCTTTCTTAATGTTATCCAAAAAAAAACTACAAATGAAAACTTAACTATATTAATTATTGGAGGCAGTCAGTCTTCTGAATTTTTTGGAAAAAATTTGGCAAAAATTTTTTTAGATATAGATAAAGAAATTATTCCTCTAAAAATTTATCATCAGTGTAAATTTGATAAATTTGATGAAATAAAATCTACATATGGAAAGTTTTTAAACTACGAACTGTTTGATTTTAATCCTAATATTATAGATTTAATGTCAAAGTCTGATATAGCCATAACTAGATCGGGTTCTTCAACGCTATCAGAATTGGTTGCGGTCAATCTGCCATTTATTGCCATTCCATTGCCTACATCTTTGGATAATCATCAATTTTATAATGCTAAATATTACGAGAATAAAAATTGTTGTTGGATTTTGGAGCAACACAATTTTAATCAGGAGAATTTAAAAAAATTAATAAACGAAATTATTAATAATAATAAACAACAGTTGAATAATAAAATCAATAATATGAAGGTATATAGTACAAACAATGCTTTGGAAAATTTTGAAAAAGAAATAATAAGATACTTATAAATATGGAATTAAATATTAATAAAAAAGATAAAATACATTTTATAGGTATTGGCGGTATTGGGATGAGTGGTATCGCATTGATACTAAAAAAAATGGGTTATGATGTACAAGGAAGTGACACATCCAAAAAAAACAAAAATTTAATAAGTTTAAAAAAAAATGGTATTAAGCTATTTTATGATCATGATAAATCTAATATAAAAAATTCAAAAATTGTTGTTATATCTACTGCAATTCAGGCAAGCAATATTGAACTTAAGCATGCGTATAAAAAAAATATTTTAGTAATTAAGAGAGCAGATATGCTTGCGCATATCATTTCTTTAAAAAAAAATATTGTAATTTCAGGATCTCATGGAAAAACCACAATCACTTCTTTAGTTTCAACGATTTTAAAAGATGCCAATTTCAAGCCTACAATTATTAATGGCGGAATAATCAATTCAATTAAGACAAATGCAACTTTGGGTGATGGGGAATGGTCTGTTATAGAAGCAGACGAATCTGATGGTAGTTTTTTAAAATTTAATAACACAATAGCAATTGCAAGCAATATTGATCACGAGCATATAGAATTTTATAAAAGTTTTAAAAATTTAAAAAATCAATTTAATTTATTTCTGAACAAAACCCCTCTTTTTGGAAAAAATATTATTTGTTTAGATGATAATAATCTAAAAAAAATCAAGCTAGTATCAAAAATGCAAAATTTTTTAACATATGGCTTGAACCCCAAAGCTGATTTCAATCCAATTAATATAAATTTTTTTGATATGAAGATTTGTTTTGATTTAAAAATCAACCTTAAAAAAAAATTTATTATTAAAAATATTATTTTAAATCTTATGGGGAGGCACAATGTGCTTAATGCTACAGCGGCAATAATCGTAGGTATAACACTTGGTATTTCTATAAATAAAATAAAAAAATCATTAAAAAATTTTTCAGGAGTACAAAGAAGGTTAACAAAAGTATTTGAAAATAAAAATAGAATTATATTTGATGATTATGCCCATCATCCAACAGAAATTCAAGCTGTTTTGGATGCGTGTGCAAATAATTTTAAAAATAAAAAAATTATTTCAATTTTTCAACCTCATAGATTTTCAAGAGTGAATTCTTTGTATAAAGAATTTACTAAATCGTTTATTAAATCCAACCTTGTTATTCTTTGTCCTGTGTATTCAGCTGGAGAAAAAATAATTAAATTTGATTTGGAAGAATTTGGAAGAAAAATTTCAAAAAACTCTAAAACTAAAGTGATAATAATTAAAGATGAAATAAATTTGTATAGATTTTTAAGCAAAAATTTATCTTTAAGTGAAGTGGTTATAGCGATGGGGGCGGGAACTATAAGTCAATGGATTCGAGCAATATCTGAAAAATTAATTAATGAAAAATCTAAATATTAAAGAATTAAGTTCACATTTAAAAAATCAAATTAAAGTAAATTATAAACTAGATAAAAATTCTTGGTTTGGGGTCGGAGGCATAACTTCGATTTTTTTTAATCCAAATAGTAAAGAAGATTTAAAATTTTTTCTAAATAATTTTAAATTAAAAAAATTTATCTGTATTGGATCTGGTTCAAATATTCTATTTAAAGATAGCGGTTACAATGGTGTTGTAATAAAACTTGGAAAGGAATTTTCAAAGATCGAAGAAAATAACTTTTCTATAAAAGCTGGAGCAGGAGTATTAAAAAATAAAGTAGCAGATTATGCTCAAAAATTAGGTATTTCAGATTTTGAGTTTTTATCTGCTATTCCAGGAACAATTGGTGGAGGTGTTTATATGAATGCCGGTTGTTTTGAAAATGATTTTTCTAATATTATAGAAGAAATTACAGTAATAGATTTGAGAGGAAAAGAGCATACATTAAAAAGAAAAAATATTTTATTCGAGTATAGAAAATCAGGTATATCAAAAAATTTTATAATTTTAGATGTGCTCTTTAAAAAAACCAAAACCAAAATACCATCACTAATACAAGAAAAAATAGATTTATTAAAAAAACAAAAAAAAATTAGTCAACCTGGCAATATCAGAACAGGGGGTAGCACTTTTAAGAATCCTGCAAACAAAAAAGAAAAAGCTTGGGAGTTAATAAAAAAATGTGGTTGCGATAAATTAGTTTTTGGAAAAGCAAAATTTTCTAGTCATCATTGTAACTTTATTGATAATTCAAACCTAGCATCTACTAAGGATATTGAAAAATTAATAAAAACTACACAAGAAATCGTTCAAGAAAAAACTGGAATCAAATTAGAGTTAGAAATTGATATAATATGAAAAAAAAAATTCTTTTATTATCTGGTGGGCCTTCAAAAGAAAGGGCTGTAAGTATTAATAGTGGAAAAGCAGTTTATAAGGCTTTAAAAAAATTAGATTATAATGTTATAAAAATTGATCCAAATAAAAAATTTACAGATTATGCAAAATATAAATGTAATTTAGCATTTAATGCATTGCATGGACAATTTGGAGAAGATGGCACAATACAATCATACTTAGAAAAACAAAAAATTCGTTATACTCATTCTGGTGTTCTTGCCTCAGCTCTTGCGATGGATAAAGTTAAATCAAAAAAAATATTTATTAAAAAAAAAATTAACACACCTAAATACAAAATTATTAAAAAAATATCTGAACTTAGCAACCCTATTTCTAATGGTAAATTTGTTTTGAAGCCAATTAATGAAGGATCTAGTGTAGGAGTGTTAATTTATGATAATTTGAAAAAAATTAACAAAAAAAAAATTAAACAATACTTAAAAAAATATAAAAAATTATTGCAAGAAGAATTTATTGAGGGAAAAGAAGTTCAGGTAGCAGTTATGGGAAACAAAGCATTAGGTGCTATTGAGATAAGACCAAAAAGAAAATTTTATGATTTTAATGCAAAATATAGTGCTAAGGCAAAAACAGAGCACATTATGCCAGCAAAGCTTGATAAGCTGACTTATAAAAGAGTTTTACAAATGGCATTAAAAGCTCATAAATATATTGGCTGCAAGGGGGTTACTAGATCTGATTTTAGAATTCGAGATGATAATAAAATTTTTATATTAGAAATAAATACACAGCCAGGGATGACAAGCCTATCTCTAGTTCCGGAAATTGCCGAATATAAAGGGTTGTCATTTATAAAATTAATTCAATGGATAGTTTCAGATGCTTCAATTAATCGTTAAAAAAAATTTTTTTTTAACAATGTGTTCGTTAATTTTTTTTTTAACTACATTTAACAATAAATCAAATCTCTCATTTTTTTTTTTTA
>VTPF01000073.1 GCA_008638025.1 Pelagibacteraceae bacterium
AAATGGAAAATAGATACAAAACAATGATTACAGATAAATTTGATTATGGTTTTGCTGTGGATTGGATGAGAAAAGATTTATCAATCGCCATGGAAGAAGCAAAGAGTAACGGATCTAAACTTCCAATAACAGAAATTATAGATAAGTTTTACGGCGAGGTTCAAAAAAATGGTGGAAACCGTTTTGATACATCTAGCTTAATTACTCTACTACCTAAAAAGAAATAATTTAGTGACACAAGTTGAGCCTGGATTTTATAATAATAAAGATTTAATTCTTGATGAAATCTGGGCTTTGCTCACGCAGGGTGTAAAAGATAGAAACGAAGATTTTAGACTTCCTGTTGTCGTTTTAAATTCTACAAATGGTCCTGATGCTAGAATTGTAGTGCTTCGAGGAGCATTCAAAGATAAAAATATTTTAAGATTTCATACCGATATTCGTTCTGATAAAATTGAATTTATAAAAAAAAATAATCAAATTTATTTTCTTTTTTACAACAAGGATAAAAAGATTCAGGTTCGTGCAACGGGTACTGCTACCATTCACTACAAAGACAACTTAACAGCAGAGGCTTGGAAAAAAACACAAGTTATAAGCAGAAAATGTTATTTAGCTACGAATCCTCCTGGAACAATAAGTAAAAATCCATCTTCAGGTATTCCTGAGCAATATGAAGGAAAAAACGTTCCAATTGAAGAAAGTGAAATTGGTTATGAAAATTTTTCTATTATAGAAAGTAAAATTCATTCTTTTGAATGGCTTTATCTTGCCTCTAAAGGCCACCGTAGGGCAAAAATTGAAGTGACAGATGAAGGATCGAAAGCCTACTGGGTTACACCTTAATATAATATTTTGATACTAGACGCTTTAACTATTTAACAGGATAATCGTTTAACCATTTACCAATGATTTTTTTTCCATTGGAATAAGTATAAATTCCCTGCCCATCCATTTTACCTTCTTTATATTCACCAGTGTAATTAGATCCGCTAGAAGAAGTAAATGATCCCTGTCCATGAATTTGATTGTTTTTAAACTCTCCTACATATTTTGACCCATCTACATAGGTAAGCGTACCCTTGCCATCACGTAGTCCATTTTTCCACTGTCCCACGTATTTTTCACCATCACTATAGTTTAAAGTTCCAAAGCCATGAGGCTTACCATTTGAAACTTCACCAACATAAGTTCCTTGATTGGCTAATTTAATAGTTTCAGCATGAGAAAAATTAATAGGTATTAGAAAAAATAGAGTTAACAATAACACTCTGATCATAAAATATAATTAAGCGTATAAAAAATTACTGAAATATTATTTTTTAAACTTAGAGCTTATTTTGATTTTAATAGTCTCCCACAACTTCGCCATACCAAGAGGCTCATAAATCATGAACACTATCATTAATACACCGAATACTATTTGTTCAATCGATGAAATAATAGTTGCGTCAATAGTTCCATGAAACACATTGTTTCCAATAAAATTTAATAAAACGGGAAACAATAAAATAAAACCAGCGCCAATAAATGCGCCGTTGATTGTTCCAAGACCGCCCAAAATAACCATAAATAATATTTTAAATGATAACTTAATATCAAATGCAACTGGTTCTAAAGATTTTAAATAAGTAAATGCGAAAAGAGCACCTGCTACACCACAATAAAATGCACTAATCGCGAATGCTTCGAGCTTAGATTTTAACAAAGAAACACCCATTGACTCCGCAGCAATATCCATATCTCTTACTGCCATCCAGTTTCGTCCAGAGCTTCCTCTCACCATATTCATTGCGAGTAAGGTAAGTATGGTAACCACGAAAGCGACCACTAAATACATACTAACGGGCGAAGTATAGGGCTTTCCCATAATAATAATATTTTGGGCAGTAATAATTCCTGAAGAATCGTAATTCTTAAACCAACCAAATTTATCAATCATCCACACAATAAAAAATTGAGAAGCAAGAGTTGCAACCATTAAATAAATTCCTCGAACTCGCAAACTTGGCAAACCAAATAAAATACCAAATGCTGCTGCAACTAATCCGGATAAGGTTAAGGCTCCAAAGAACGGAAGATCAGGAACACGTAAAATTAAATTAAAACAGGCAAAAGCTCCAGCGGCCATAAATCCAGCAGCACCTAATGCTAACTGTCCAGCGTACCCCATAACAATTTGTTGTCCAACTGAAGCCAGGGCTAAACATAGCCAAGGTATTAAAATAGAAGTAAACCAATAATTGTTAGTAACCACATTAGGAATAATCAAAAAACCTAACACCATAAGAACGATAAAATTAATAATATCCTTCTTCGTATAAGTCATAAACACAGGTTTCATAAATTACACTCTCCTAATAATTTTTTCCCCAAACAAACCTTCTGGTCTATACAGTAAGAAAAAGATTGCTAAAACGTATGGCGCCCATCCTTCAATTGCGCCTCCAAAAAACGGTCCAATATAAACTTCTAAAACCTTTTCTACCGCACCAATGATCAAGCCACCAATAATGGCTCCTGGGATAGATGAAAATCCTCCAATAATTAAAACTGGCAATGCTTTTAAAGCTAAATCAATTAAAGCAAACTGCACTCCCGCTCTTGCACCCCACATCATTCCAGCAACTAGAGCAACTACTCCAGCGGCCGACCAAACTAACAGCATGATGTGTTTTAAAGGGATACCAATAGAACTAGCAGCACCCGCATCATCCGCTACTGCTCTTAAACCAAGACCAATTTTAGTATATTTGAATAATAGAGTTAAGCCCACTATCATCACTGCAGCAACCAAACCTGCTGTAAGATCTAGAGCACTAATAAATAATTTTAAATTGTCTGCTATCCAAGGAATAGGTGAATCCTTAATTCCTAAATCTAATCTTCTAACTTCAACACCCCAAACGGCTTGTGCCAAACCTTCTAAAACGAAACCAAGACCAATTGTAGCCATTAATAAAGTATCTTCGCTTTGATTCATTAAAGGACGCAACACAAATCGCTCAGTAGCAAGTCCTACAAAAATCATCACAATAATAGTTAAGAAAAAAGCAACACTGAAAGGAATTCCAAATTCCATTAGGCCCACAAAACCTAATACTGCGAAAAATACCATTGCTCCTTGAGCAAAGTTAAACGTAGAAGAGGCCTTGTAAATAAGAACAAATCCTAAAGCGACTAGAGAATACATAGTGCCTGATAACAATCCTCCCACAAGCACTTCCATAAAAAACAGCAATTCATCAATCATGCGAAACTCCTAAATATGCATCAATTACTTTTTGGCTAGATCTAACCACATCTGGTGTACCGTCTCCAATGCTCTTACCATAATCCAATACCACCACTCGATCAGAAATATCCATCACCACTCCCATATCATGTTCAATTAACACAATTGTTGTGCCTAACTGATCATTTACTTTTAAAATAAATCTACACATATCTCTTTTTTCTTCGACATTCATTCCTGCCATAGGCTCGTCTAACAATAAGATATCGGATTCAGTTGCCAGGGCACGTCCTAGTTCTACTTTCTTTTGTAGACCATAAGGCAATTTTCCAACTGGCGTATTTTTAATATCCTCAATTTCCAAAAATTTAACTATTTCTTCACATTTTTCTCTATTTGCTTTTTCTTCACGCGTTGCTTTTGGCAATTGGAAAGCAACTTCCAAAAAATTACTTTTTGTATGAAGCTTTCTACCAACCAAAATATTATCAAGCACCGACATTCTCTTAAATAACGCTAAATTTTGAAAAGTTCTGGAAATTCCCATTTGAGCAATATTATTAGGGGTAATATTTTCTATTACTTTTCCTCTATAAAGAATTTTTCCTTCTTGAGGTTTGTAAATTCCATTAATGCAATTCAACATAGAGCTTTTACCAGCTCCATTGGGGCCTATAATAGCTCTAATTTCATGCTCTAAAATATTAAAAGAAATATCCGTTATAGCCTTAACGCCACCAAAACTTAAAGAAATATTCTTCACTTCTAAAATGGGGCCGCCTATTTTAAATTTTCTATCTGTCATTTTACTTTTTTTTTTAATTTTTTTACTCGTCTTTAATAATTTGGATTTGCTT
>VTPF01000074.1 GCA_008638025.1 Pelagibacteraceae bacterium
TGGATGTTTCTCCTAAACAAGTTGTTTCAGTAGCTGCAGCTTTAATTCCATTTTTAGAAAATGATGATGCAAACAGAGCTTTGATGGGATCAAACATGATGAGACAGGCAGTTCCGCTAATTAAAAATGAATCTCCGTTGGTTGGCACTGGAATGGAAAAAGATGTTGCATTAGACTCTGGAGCGACCATTGTCGCAAAAAGAGATGGTATTATTGAAAAAATTGATGGTAAGAGAATTGTTATTAAGGCAACCAATGAAAAAGATTTAACTAAATCTAGCGTTGATATTTACAATTTGCAAAAATTTCAAAGATCTAATCAAAATACATGCACCAATCAAAGGCCTTTGGTTAAAGTTGGTGATATTGTCAAACAAGGTGACGTGATTGCAGATGGTCCTTCAACTCAATTTGGAGAATTGGCTTTAGGAAAAAATGTGATGGTAGCCTTCATGCCATGGTTGGGTTACAATTTTGAAGATTCAATCTTAATTTCTGAAAGATGTGTTTCTGAAGATGTTTTTACTTCTATTCACATTGAAGAGTACGATGTAATGGCTCGTGATACAAAATTAGGCCCTGAAGAAATTACTAGAGACATTCCCAATACTAGCGAAGAAGCCCTAAGAAATCTGGATGAATCTGGAATTGTTTATGTAGGTGCTGAAGTTAAACCAGGCGATATTTTGGTTGGAAAATTAACTCCTAAGGGTGATACTAAAGTCACATCTGAAGAAAAATTATTAAGAGCAATTTTTGGAGAAAAGGCAATTGATGTTCGAGATACTTCTTTGAAAATGCCATCTGGCACTGGTGGAACAGTTGTTGAAGTAAGAGTGTTTAATAGACATGGTATTGAGAAAGACGAAAGAGCATTATCAATAGAAAAAGCAGAAATAGAGTCAGTATTAAACGACAAACAAGCAGAAGAATCTATTCTTGAAATGAACATTAAGAGTAGAGCCGTTGAAATTTTAGAGGGATCATTACTCGGTGAAAATTTGAAAAAAATTTCTAAAGGAACTAAGCTTACCAAAGAAATACTATCAGAACTTTCTTTGACCGATACACTTAAAATATCAACCGACTCTGAAAAATCCTTAGCTGATTTGGCAATTTTAAAAGAACAGTACTCTAAAGCTAAAAAAGATATTCAAGTAAGATTTGATGATAAAGTTGATAAAATTGAAAGAGGTGATGAGTTGTTACCTGGTGTCATGAAAATGGTTAAGGTTTTTGTTGCTATGAAAAGAAAATTACAACCAGGAGATAAAATGGCTGGTAGACATGGTAATAAAGGTGTCATTAGTAAAATTGTTCCTGCAGAAGACATGCCATACATGGCTAATGGTAGACCTGTAGATATTGTTTTAAATCCTTTAGGGGTGCCAAGTCGTATGAACGTTGGGCAAATTCTTGAAACACATTTAGGATGGGCTTGCTCAGAACTGGGTGAAAAAATAAAAAATATATTTAATGAATATAATAAAAGTATAAAAAATGCATCAACTACGAAAGATGCGCTTTCATCTATTTATAATGATAAAGAAATTGAAAAAGAAATTCAAAATTTAAATACTAACGAACTTTCTGAAGTGTTAAAAAATTTAAGTCATGGTGTTCCAATAGCAACCCCTGTATTTGATGGGGCGAGCGTTGATGATGTCACTAATATGCTTAAATTTGCAGGTCTGCCAGAGAGCGGTCAAACTACATTATTCGATGGAAGAACTGGTGAGAAATTTGATAGAGAGGTCACGGTTGGTATTATTTATATGCTTAAACTTTATCACATGGTTGATGATAAAATTCATGCTCGTTCAACTGGCCCTTACAGTTTAGTTACCCAGCAGCCTTTAGGTGGAAAAGCTCAGTTTGGTGGTCAAAGATTTGGAGAAATGGAAGTTTGGGCTCTTGAAGCTTATGGAGCCGCATATACCTTACAAGAAATTTTAACAGTTAAGTCAGATGACGTTGCTGGAAGAACTAAAGTTTATGAAACAATTGTTAAAGGTGATGATGATTTTGAGTCTGGAATTCCAGAGTCATTTAACGTTTTGGTTAAAGAAATAAGATCCCTTGCACTAAACTTGGAGCTAAATTAAAATTATGAGCAAAGAACTTTCAAATTTATTTTCAAAAAAAATTAGTAAAGACGTTTTTTCAAAAATTAAAATTTCTTTAGCAAGTCCAGAGAAGATTAAATCTTGGTCTTTTGGTGAAATTAAAAAACCTGAAACTATCAATTACAGAACTTTTAAACCAGAAAAAGATGGGTTGTTTTGTGCTAGAATTTTTGGACCAGTAAAAGATTACGAATGTTTATGTGGCAAATATAAAGGAATGAAGTTCCGAGGTATTATTTGTGAGAAGTGTGGAACAGAAATTACCAAGTCAAATGTACGAAGAGATAGAATGGGTCATATTGATTTGGCCACTCCAGTTTCTCATATCTGGTTTTTAAAGTCTTTGCCCAGCAGAATTGCTTTGGCATTAGATTTAAAATTAAAGGACCTTGAAAAAGTATTGTATTATGAGAATTTTATAATCATAGAACCAGGCTTAACTCCTTTTCATAGAAATCAAATTATAACAGAAGAAGAGTTTTTAAAAGCTCAAGAAGAATTTGGTGAGGATCAATTTACAGGAGGAATAGGAGCTTCTGCTATTAGAGATTGTTTAGCCAATTTAGATATGGAGTCTGATAGGGATCGATTGAGGGAAGAGTTAAAAACTATCACTTCAAAAGTAAATGAAGAAAGAACAATAAAAAGATTAAAATTAATTGAGTCTTTTATAGCTTCAGGAAACAAAGCTGAGTGGATGATTTTGACAACATTGCCAGTTATCCCACCAGAACTTAGACCCCTAGTGCCTTTAGACGGTGGAAGATTTGCCACTTCAGACTTAAATGATCTTTATAGACGAGTAATAAATAGAAATAACCGTTTAAGAAGACTTATGGATTTGAGAGCTCCAGACATAATAGTTAGAAATGAAAAAAGAATGTTACAGGAATCTGTAGATGCTCTTTTTGACAATGGTAGAAGAGGAAGGGTAATTACGGGAACTGGCAAAAGACCATTAAAATCTTTAGCCGAAATGCTAAAAGGAAAGCAAGGAAGGTTTAGACAGAATTTGTTAGGAAAGCGTGTTGACTATTCTGGTAGATCAGTAATTGTTTCTGGACCTGAGCTAAAACTTCACCAATGCGGTTTGCCAAAAAAAATGGCTTTAGAATTATTTAAACCATTTGTTTATGCGAGGTTAGATAAGCTTGGATATGCCACCACAATTAAACAAGCTAAGAAAATTGTTGAAAAAGAAAAACAAGAAGTTTGGGATATTTTAGACCATGTCATTAGACAGCACCCAGTTTTATTGAACAGGGCTCCAACACTTCACAGATTAGGGGTTCAAGCTTTTGAACCGATTTTAACTGAAGGAAAAGCAATTCAGTTACACCCATTAGTTTGTGCAGCATTTAATGCTGACTTTGACGGTGACCAAATGGCGGTTCACGTTCCTTTGAGTATAGAAGCTCAATTAGAAGCTAGAGTTTTAATGATGTCTACGAATAATATTTTACATCCAGCAAATGGAAAACCAATTATCGTACCATCACAAGATATGGTATTGGGTATTTATTATCTATCTCAAGAACCTTTGAACGCAAAAGATGATAAGCCACAAGGCTATTTTTTAAATACTGATCAAATTACTTTAGCATTAGAGTCTGGAGACATTAATATTCACTCTAAAATTATCTCTAGATTTGAAACAAAAGATGAAAATGGAAAGCAAAAATTTGTAAAATACACAAGTACAGCTGGAAGATTTTTACTAGCAAATGTGCTTCCAAAAAATAAAAGTATTAAGTTTGATCTAGTCAATAGAGTATTATCTAAAAAACAAATATCCGAAGTTATTGACGTCGTATTTAGATTCTGTGGTCAAAAAGAAACAGTAATTTTCTGTGACAGAATTATGAGCTTAGGTTTTAAAAACGCATTTAAAGCTGGAATTTCA
>VTPF01000075.1 GCA_008638025.1 Pelagibacteraceae bacterium
TTCCACAACAACCCTCTAAATCTTTAGTGACTTCTAAAGAAGAAGAATTATTTTCAGTTGCACCATAATAAAAAGCATAATTGCTATACATTCTTCCTTTTGCCCTATCTAATTTATCTTGAAACCGCTCAGGACTATCTGTGGGAGGTGAAGTGTTTGGCATTTCAAATACAGAAGTTACGCCCCCTAAAACTGCAGCTTTACTTCCGCTTTCTAGCGTTTCTTTATTAGGATCCCCAGGTTCTCTAAAATGAACCTGTGTATCAATCATACCAGGAAATACGGTTAATCCTTTAGCATCCAAAATTTGATCAGAAGTCTCTACAATATTCTTTGAAATCTTACTAATTACATTACCTTTAATGGCAATATCCGTAGATATTAAAGATCCATCTACATAACATTCGGCATTTTTGATAATTAAAGTATATTTATTTGACATTATGAATAACAAATTAATATACAAAAATAATTGAAATGAACAGTAATTTTGCAATCAACTTAGATCACAAAGACATCATTTCAATTTCAGGGGAAGATTCATTAAATTTTTTGCAGAATATAATTTCAAATGATGTCAACTTGATTACTAAAGACAAATCTATTTACTCTTGCCTGTTATCGCCTCAAGGAAAATTTTTGTATGACTTCATGATTTGCAAAGCCCCTAATGATCACCTGTTATTGCAATGTAATAAAGAAATAAGTGATGATTTTATCAATAAATTAAAAATATACAGATTAAGATCTAAAGTAGAAATTAATAAAACAGAAGAATATCAATCATTTTTTTTCAATGTGGCCAACGAGGTAATTAATACTTCTTTTAACAAAATCAAAGGATCTACCATTCAAAATAATTATGGATTATTTTTTAATGATCCAAGATTGGATGATTTTGGTATTCATGGAATAATTTATACAACCAAAGTAAAAAATTTAATTAAAGATTTAAATTTAAAACTTTTAGATATAAATATTTTTAAAAATCTTTGTCATAACACAGGTCTAATAGATTTTGTTCCCTCACAAGCTCTTTCTAATTATTTTTCTTTAGAGCTCAATTTAAAAGAATTGGAAGGATTGAGTTTTAAAAAAGGATGTTTTGTCGGACAAGAAAATACTGCAAGAATGAATTTAAAAAACAAAGTGAGAAGAAGAATTCTACCTTTTCAATTAATTGATGGATCAGTAGAAATCAATCAAGAAATTCATCACAACAATAATGTAATTGGCTCTATTCTTTCCCTAGATCCAAATTTTGCAATAATTAAAATTGAAGAAACAAATAATTTATTCAATCTTTCGATACCATTAGAAAAAGCGACAATAAAAATTATAAAGCCTTTTTGGCTTACTATTTAATAGTTACTTAGACTCTTGCTCATCTAACACTTTTTTAGCCACTCTAAAACATTCCACTGCTTGAGGTACACCACAGTAAATAGCAATAATATGCAAAATAGACTGTAGCTCTTTTTTGCTTACTCCATTTCTAAATGCACCTTTACAATGCAATTCCCACTCATGCATTTTACCAAGACCAGCAAGCATGGTTAAATTCAGCATTGATCTAGTTTTGACATCAATCGTTTCATCTCCCCAGCCAAAACCCCAGCACCAGGCTGTCATCTCTTGCTGGAAAGGCAAACTAAAATCATCGGCGTTATCAAGTAAATTTTTTACATACTCTTCACCCATAGTTTTTTTTCTTTTTTCCAAACCTTTTTTGAATAAATTTTCATCCATACTAGCTCTCCTTGGTTAATAAAATTACATCCACTTCATGTTAATATTTTTAGTTTTTGTGTAACTCTTTAGTTCATCAAAACATTCCTCCACACCAAGACCGCTTAATTTCCAACCTCCATAAGGAGCGCCGGCATATCTTCCTGCAGCATTAATCCAAACATAACCACATTGAATATCTTCAGCTGTTTTCATGGCATTAGTTAATGAATTAGTGACAATCCCCGCAGTTAATCCATACTCAGTAGCATTAGCGATATTCATCATTTCATCATAACTATCCCAAGTCATCACTGAAATAACAGGGCCAAAAATCTCTTCGTTAGCAATTTTCATGGTTGATTTAACGTTTGAAAAAATAGTTGGGTTAATAAAAAATCCATTTTTTAATTCATCTGATTGAGGGCTATTACCTCCTAATTCTAATTTTGCTCCTTCTGAAATACCTGATTGAATATATTTATTTACACTTTCATATTGTTTTTTAGAAACTACTGGACCAACGACATTGCTTTCAATCCATGGTAATCCTACAGGAATTTTTTTTACCTGTGCAATAAGAGCAGCTAAATATTTATCATGTAATTTTTTATGGACTAAAATTCGTGATGGTGAACTACAAGACTCTCCTTTTGTGTCAAATCTCATTCCTTTAATAGTTAAATCAACTGCAAAATCTATATCAGCATCCTCAAATACAATTAAAGGATTTTTTCCTCCAAGTTCTAAAGAGATGTTTTTTAATAATGGAGCTGCATCTTTTGCAATAGCAATTCCTGTTTGAACAGAAGAAATAACTGCAATTCTTTTAATCAAAGGATGCTTCACTAACCACGATCCTGAATCGGCTCCTCCTGTGACTACATTAATAAGGCCATCAGGAAAAAGTCCATCTAATAATTCACAAAAACGCAAAGAAGAAATAGGAGCTTGTTCAGAATTTTTAATGATAACTGAATTTCCCATTAAAATTGGAGCTGCTAATTTTTCAGCGCACCACCTAAACGGTCTATTAAAAGAATTGATTTTTAACACAACTCCGTACGGTTGTTGTCTTGAATAATTTAAATGATTACTTTCCATGGAAAAAGTTTCACCCTTTACTTCTCTAACCAATCCTGCAAAATACTTCATATGCTCAACTGCTTGCATCACATCTTTTCTTGCAAAAGTAATCGCGTTACCAGCATTGTAAGTATCCATTTGTGCAAACGATTCTGCCTTTTCTACAATTCGCGAGCAAAGCTTCAACATTAGATCTGCACGTTCTTTTAAAGAAACTTTAGACCAAATTTTTTGAGCTTTTGATCCTGATTGAACAGCAAGCTCAAGCTCTTCTTTAGAAGAAAGAGGAACATCAGCTAATTTTTCATTTAAAGAAGGATTAATGACTGCATATGTTGATGAAGCATTATGCCATTGGCCATTAACGTATGTTCCTTTGATTTTAAACAAATCCTGCTTCATAACTAAATCTAAACCTTCTCTTTAAATAAATCTAACTTATTTTGGTGCGGCCAGAGAGACTTGAACTCTCACAGGCTAGGCCCACACGGCCCTCAACCGTGCCTGTCTACCAATTCCAGCATGGCCGCATAATAATTTTTGTTATATTAATTAATATAAATGTGACAATAATACAGTAACAATTATAACTATTCTGGTATTATTTAATTTATGAATAATCAAATCGCTTTTTCTGAGGAAGTCAAATCAGGTACAGCACAAATATACCAAAAGCTCAAATCCTCTATTCCAGATATAGAATGGCCATTGATTGCCCCTTATATTTACGAAATCAATAAATTAAAAAAAGAAACTAATAGTGTAATACTTGCACACAATTATCAAACACCTCAGATTTTTCATGGTGTTGCAGATATCATAGGAGATTCTTTGGCCCTTGCTATTGAGGCGGCTAAAGTAAAAGAAGATAACATTATTATGTGTGGAGTTCATTTTATGGCAGAGACTGCCAAAATCATGTCTCCAGAAAAAAAAGTTTTTTTACCAAGCACCAAAGCTGGTTGTTCTTTAGCAGCATCCATCACTGGTAATGATGTGATTAATCTCAAAAAAAAATATCCGGGAATTCCTGTCGTAAGTTATGTGAATACTACGGCTGATGTGAAAGCAG
>VTPF01000076.1 GCA_008638025.1 Pelagibacteraceae bacterium
TTAACGTTTGTAATAAAACAAAAGGTTTTAAATTAATTTTTTTTTCTTTCATCATAATTGAGTAAGTAGCCCAAGAAAGCATCGCTACTAGCATCCATAAATCTCCCTTATTTAATTGTAAGTGAATAAGTCTTTCTAATTCCATTTTTGTTATAATAATAATTACTCCACACAATGAAACAGCAACACCAAGTATTTGAAAAATATTTGTTTTTTCAGTTTTAAAAATAGAAGAAAAAAAAATAATTAAAACAGGAATGGTAGAAATCATTAAAACACCATTTAAAACTTGAGTATAATTGAGAGCATAATAAACAACCGAATTAAAGACTGAAATACTAGTAAAGGCCATGATTGTGATAGATAAAAAATTAGATTTAATAACATTCCAGTTTTGGATCATTTCTTTTAAAGTAAATGGAGCTAACAATATCCATGCAATAAACCAACGATAAAAATTTAAAGTGATAGGAGGGATTTCAAATAATGTTGCAATCTTTCCTACAATAAAATTGCCAGACCAAAATGCTGTACAAAGAACAAGCATAATATAAGCCTTAATTTCATTTTTAATTTTCATCAATTTATAATTGATGATCTTTATGGATTTTGGCACTCATAACAAGACCAAGGGCAAACATCGTAGTCAACATTGCGGTTCCACCATAAGATATGATTGGTAAGGGAACTCCCACAACTGGGATTAGTCCTGTTACCATCCCAAGATTAACAGCAAGATATATAAAAATATTAAACCCAATACCAAAACAAATCAAACGTGAAAAATTATTTTGAGATTTTAAAGAAATATTCATAATAGTTAAAATAATAGCAAAAAATAATAAAATTAATAAAACTGATCCTATAAACCCAAACTGTTCGGAAAACACAGTAAAAATAAAATCTGTATGTTTTTCAGGTAAAAATTCCAAATTACTTTGCGTTCCTTGTTTAAAACCTTTTCCCAAAAAACCACCAGATCCAATTGCAATCTTAGATTGGATAATATGATATCCAGATCCCAAGGGATCATTTTCAGGATTTAAAAAAGTTAAAATTCTTTGTTTTTGATATGGTTTTAAAAAAGAAATAATAAATGGAGCTAAAACTAATAAAGAAACAAAGCCTGTAATAAAAATCTTAAGACTAACACCAGCCAACCAAAGCATGCCCAAACAAACAATTAAAATAAATATTCCCGTTCCAAGATCAGGTTGTTTTACAACTAAAAAAAAGGGAAGAAGAATTAAAACAAGAGGAATGAATAGCTTTGAATAATGGTCTATTTCATCAATTTTAATAAACTGATAATATCTAGCCAAAGCTAATATTACAGCAACCTTCATAAGCTCTGATGGTTGGATATTAAAAAAATATAAATTTATCCATCTTTTTGCACCTAACGCTGTCATGCCAAAAAAATCAACATAAATAAGAAGGCCAATAATTAAAAAATAAAAAAAATAAGAAAAACGATACCAAAATTTTATGTTAACTAAAGAAACAAAAAAAAATAAAAATATCGAAAAAGTAATCCTTAAAGAATGTTTAAATAAATAATTAGTATTAGTACTATCTATTGTATGAATAGTAAGAAGACCAACGCAAATTAAAAGAACAATTAATGAAAAAAAAATCCAATCAAAAAGGAATAGCTTGTCGACCAATCTTTCAAAGAAAGACTTTCGTAAAGTTTTATACATTATTTAATAGTTTTTCTTTTTCAAAAATTTTTTTCATTATATCTCTTGCTATCGGAGCAGCTACTGCTGAACCTGAGCCACCATGATCCACAATCACCGTTATTGCATATTTGGGCTTAATAGTTGGTCCATAACCAACAAATAATGAATGATCTCTAAATTTCCAAGGAAGATCTTTATTTTTTAAATCCCTGTCTCTCTCTGATTCTGTAATTCTTTTAACTTGTGCGGTTCCTGTTTTTCCAGCAAATTTTAATTTTCCAGAAATTCTCGATGCATAAGAAGTCCCCCCTGGCTCATTAGTTGCTTCATATAAGCTGTTAAGTAAAAATTTCAAATCTTCATCATTATTTATGATTTTATTGGTTAGATTGGATTTATCGGTTTCAATAAAAGTAGGATTTATCTCAAAACCACCATTTGCAAACTGTGCTATCATTTTACAAAGCTGTATGGGCGTTGTTTTCATATACCCCTGTCCAATACCAGCGATCATAGTCTCGCCTAAATACCATGGTTTTCCTAAAACTCTTTTTTTCCACATTGTAGATGGCATTAAGCCTTCCGTTTCTTCAATTAAATTAGTAAACACTTTTTTACCCAAACCAAATTTAAGTGCGGTTTCATTCAATCGATCAATACCAAGTAGCCTTGCAACCTCATAAAAATAAATATCACAAGACTGCTTTATTGCATCGTGTAAACCAATTCTTCCATGACCTTTTTCTTTCCAACAATGATAATCTTGCTCATACAGCTCCACTTTGCCTTTGCAAGTATGGCGAAAGTTTTTAGTTATAATTTTATTTTCCAAAGCAGATAAAGCCACTAGCATTTTAATGGTGGATGCTGGTGGGTAGGTACTCGTCAAAGCTTTATTTATTAAAGGTTTTCGCTCATCACTTTGTAAAGATTTAAATTCATCTTCATTCATACCGTAGGTAAATTTATTAGAATCAAAAGATGGACTAGATGTGCAACAAATAAGATTTCCAAACATATCCATAACAACTACAGATCCGGTAACTTCTTTTAAACGAGCATAAGAAAAATTTTGAATATCTTTATCTAAAGTGATTTTTACTATTTTGCCTTCTTCACCATCTTTTTGAACAACTTGTTTTACTCTTCTGCCAAAAACATTGACCTCATAAGTTGCGGAACCAGGAATGCCCAACAAATCTTGATTAAATTTTTTCTCTAATCCAATTTTTCCAATTTTTAAATTCGGAACATCCCAATAATTATCATTTAATTTATTTAAATCATTTTTATTTGGCACGCTTACGTAACCAAGTATGTGAGAAAATTCATTTGGATAAAGATAGGTTCTCTCGTAAGAAATAAAGGGCTGAACTCCTGGAAGATCTTTTATATTATAATTTAATTTAGAAAATTCTTTCCAGTTTAAATTTTTATTGAATACAAATGGTTGGTATTTATTATTTTTTGAAATTTGTTTTTTATAAAATTGTATTTCATCTTCACTCAGGTCAATTATTTTTGTTAATGATGAGAAAAAACTACTTATTGAATTTATTTCTTTTGGAATAATTGCAATTTTATAAACCTGAAAATTATCTGCAATAACATTATTTTCCCTATCTAAAATCACTCCTCTGGATGGAGTTATCTTCCAGCTTCTAAATCTATTTTTATCTGACTTTGTTAAAAACTCATCTTTTTTAACAACCTGTAAATAAAACAAACGAGATATAATCGTTGCTAAAAAAACAAATTTAAAAGAGGTAAGAACAAAAGCTCTTCTTGAGATAGTTTTGGCTTTGCTTTCTGATCCTTTTTTAGGACTTGGAGTGAAATATTCCATATAAATAACAATATAACTGTGGACTTTTTTTTTGCAAAATGTTAATTCAGCCGCTTATTTGGAGGTAGGTTATTAAAATAGAAGTTAAAAATGACAATCTGGAACAAGCGCTTAGAGTACTTAAGAAAAAGCTTCAGCGTGAAGGAACATTTCGTCTACTAAAAATCAAAAGTACTTACGAAAAGCCCTCTGAAAGAAAAAAAAGAGAATTAGAAGATAATATGGCTAGAGTTAAGAAGTTAAGAAAACTTAAGGCTAGATTTTAATTTTTTTTTACTATTTAATAGAATTCTAATATCGCGGGGTGGAGCAGTCTGGTAGCTCGTCAGGCTCATAACCTGAAGGTCC
>VTPF01000077.1 GCA_008638025.1 Pelagibacteraceae bacterium
AAAAAGTATGATGTCTTGGTGTAAAACCAACATTTTCTAAATCATTGTGCTTTCCGCCTGCTCTTACACACTTTTGAGAAGTTGTGGCTCTGGTATAATTCCTTTTTTCCAAACCAGTAAAAACATTTTTAAACTGTACCATTCCAGAATTAGCAAACATAAGAGTTGGATCGTTTTGAGGAACAAGAGGGCTTGATTCTACTATCTCATGATCATTTAGTTTGAAAAAATCTTTAAAGGTCTTTCTTACATCATGAAGAGTTTTTTTTGACATATTTCAATAAATACAGTTTTTGAAATATAAGTCTATACAAGACAAAGGCACTATTTCTAGTGCCTTTGTTTGAATTAAGATGGCTTAAATCTTTATTATTTTACTTTTCTTCTTTTTTCGACAATTTGGCAACTTCTGTAATCTTTTTTTCTGAGTCTTTATTCTCATCTGATTTTTCACTTACTGAAGGATTGCCTGACATTTTGTCAGAAATTAATCCAGCATTGGCCCTAATTGCCATTTCAATCTCTGCCGAAACTGAAGGATTGTTTTTAAGATACTCTTTAGCATTCTCTTTACCTTGACCAATTTTTTCACCTTTATATGCATACCAAGCTCCTGATTTTTCTATTATTTCTGCTTTAGCACCAAGATCTACAAGCTCTCCCATTTTACTGATACCTTGGCCATACATAATATCAAACTCAACAACTTTGAATGGAGGAGCAACTTTATTTTTGACAACTTTTACTCTTGTTTGATTTCCAACAATTTCTTCTCCGTCTTTTATTGCACCAATTCTTCTAATATCCAGTCTAACCGAAGAATAAAACTTTAAAGCATTTCCTCCTGCGGTAGTTTCCGGACTTCCAAACATTACTCCAATTTTCATTCTGATCTGGTTAATAAAAATTACCATTGTATTTGATTTGGAAATACTTCCAGTTAGTTTTCTTAAAGCTTGACTCATAAGTCTTGCCTGAAGACCCATATGATGATCACCCATCTCACCTTCAAGTTCTGCTCTTGGGGTTAACGCTGCAACAGAATCTACAACTAGGACTGAAATTGCACCCGATCTGACTAAGGTATCGGTTATTTCAAGAGCTTGCTCTCCTGTGTCAGGCTGAGAAATAAGAAGTTCTTGCGTATCAACACCAAGTTTTTTAGCATAACTAGGGTCTAAAGCGTGTTCAGCATCAACAAACGCACAGACACCTCCATTTTTTTGCGCTTCTGCAATTACTTGTAAGGCTAATGTAGTTTTTCCAGATGATTCTGGTCCATAAATTTCTATAATTCTGCTTTTAGGCAATCCTCCAATTCCAAGAGCAATATCAAGACTTAATGAACCTGTAGAAATGGATTCAACATCCATAACGTGCCTTTGGCCAAGTTTCATTACAGAACCTTTTCCAAAATTTGAATCTATTTGGCTTATAGCTGCTTCTAAAGCTTTTTGTTTTTCCTTAATGTCTGTATGTGCTTCACTAACTATTTTTAAATTTCCTTCTTTTTTGCTCATATTATCTTCCTTTTTTTTTATTTTTTATTGAACGAATCTATAAAATTAAATGTACACATTTTGTTCTCTTTTGCAATTATATTAATAAATTATTGATTTTAAATAATTTTTTTTGCTAAAAAATATGCCTAATCCAATTATTTTTATGATTTTCTTTTGGATCGTAAATCTGAGCTTCCAATTTAAGATAATTAGCAGTCAGACTTCCAACTACTTGCAAGAGATTGAACTTGGATAAAACCTCATCTCTCTCTGAATTAACTAAGTTTAATCTTGCACTAAGCAATAAACTTCTTGAATTCAAAACATCCAAAGTGGTCCTTTGACCAGACTCATATTCTTGCACTATACCCTCGTATGCAATTTCAGATGCTTTTAATTGTGCTTTAGCTAAATCTAATTTGCTTTGAGATAACTTATAGTTAGACCATGCAGAGGTGGTAATTTTTGCTGTATTATTTTTAATATCTATCAAATCCAAATCAGCACTCATTTTCAAAGCCTGTTTCTCTTTTACTTGTGAATAACCTTTTCCTCCAGAATAAATTGGGATTGAAACTTGAGCTAGTGCTTGTGTTTGAGTTCTCTTGTCATAACTAGAACTAAAATCATCAGATTCTGAGATTTGAAAAGATATAGATGCTTTTGGGCCATAAGCATCTTCTATATTGGAATTTAAATCATGTTTTGCTTTTTCAACTTGTAATTCTGCTATTTTCAATTGAATATTATTTTTTTCACCAAGATTAATAGTTTCATCTAAAGATTTTGGAATAATTAAATTTTTTAAATCAGGAAGCTTAAGATTTTTAGGTTCATATCCAACTATATTTTTAAAATTATTTTTACTATTCTGTAGTTCATTTTCTGAACTTAATAATCTTGCCTTAGCCGATGCTAGAGAAGATTCGGACTGGGCAAGATCAGATAATCTTAACAAACCTTTATTATACCTGGCTTTATCTAGCTCAACCTGTTTATCAGAAAGATCTAAATTATCTTTATTAATAAAAATTTGTTTTTCAGCTAATAACACATCAGCAAATGCCTCAATAGTCTTGTATAAAATTTGTTGTTCTACATTCTTTAGCTCGTATCTAGAAATTTCTACAGCTTTATCATATTTTTTTGCATTGGAAATTCCCTGAAATAATTTTTGCGTAATTGTAATTGAGCTAGTTTTAGTTTGAAGACTTGAGTCGGCAACTGAGGCGCCTGACTGATTAGTAGTGTTTTTATTTTGATTATCGCTTTTACTTAGCGAAGCTGTAATTGTTGGTTTAAAATTACTGTAAGCCTGAACCGAAGTTTCATCTACAGCTTTAGTTTTCTCTCTTTGAGAATTTAATTGAGGATTGTTAAGATAAGAAGATGCAAGTGACTTAAATAAGGTTTCTTCCGCAAATCCATACGTTAAAAACAAACAAGAAAATAATGAGCCTAATAAAAAACGCATTTAATTTCTGCTAGATTTAATCCTGTCCTCTAAAAAATCAAGCCTGTCCTGACCCCAGAAAAGCTCATTATTTAGTATAAAAAAAGGTGCGCCAAAGACATTTTTAGAAACTGCCTCATCAGAATTTGATAAATACAAGTTTTTAATTTCCTCTGAATTGGCATAAGCATGCATTTCTTTAAAATTTAAATTAAACTTCTTGCAAACATCTTCGAGGACCGATTCTTGTGAAATATCTTGCTCTTCAGCCCATAGCTTAGTTAACACGACCTGACCAAAATCTAAATGAACGCCTTTTTTAATTGAAGCAATAGTAAACAGTGCAGCCTTATGAGGATCTGAGGGTGGAAAGAATTTTGGCTGCTTGTTTATGTTAACATTAAGCTTTTTACCCCATCTCTCAATCTCAATTAATCTATATTTTTGTCTAGCAGGGTGTCTTTTAGGCACAGGAACTCCTCCGGTCTCTGGAAATATTTTTCCTACCAAATCAAAAGGCTTCTCATCTACTTCTAATGAATATTTTTTTACTAATTCTTTAAATTTTGAAATTCCTAAATACGCATAAGGTGATGCAACACTATAATAATACTCTATTTTCATTTTAATATTTATGTTTATTAGTTTAAGATTATACTTATATATAAATATCCAATAAATAATAATCAAATATGATTGAGCTACTAACTGCAAATACCCCAAATGGTCAAAAAATATCAATTATGTTAGAGGAGATAAAATTTGACTATTTTATTACTAAAATAAACATCAATAAGGATGAACAATTTAATCCTGACTTTAGAA
>VTPF01000078.1 GCA_008638025.1 Pelagibacteraceae bacterium
TATTCCTTCTTCTTCAATGGAACATACATTGCTTGTGGGTGATAGGCTTTTTGTAACTAAATTTTCATATGGTTATAGCAAACATTCATTTCCATTTAGTCCTGGTATTTTTTCTGGAAGAATTTTATTTACAGAACCGAAACGTGGCGATGTAATTGTTTTTAAAACCCCTTCTGATAATAGAACTGATTATATTAAAAGGTTAATAGGATTACCTGGTGATACAATACAGTTAATTAATGGTGATCTTTATTTAAATAATAAAATAATAATAAAAAAAATAATAAAAAAAACTACAGTTTACTGTGGAGATCAAAAGTTTAATGCAACCGAATATTTGGAAAATATTTCTAAAGAAGTGGCTTATAAAATTTACTATGCCAGTGACAGTTCTATGAACAATACAGATTTGTATAAAGTTCCTAAAGATCATTATTTTTTTATGGGTGATAATAGAGACTGCTCAAAAGATAGCAGATTTTTATCAAGCGTTGGTTATGTTCATAAGGACAATTTGGTTGGAAAGGCACAGTTTTTGTTTTTTTCTAATGATGCAAATATAGGAGATTTATTCACTTTCTGGAAATGGCATAAATCAATAAGATTTGATAGAATTTTTAAAAAAATTATTTAATGGACCTAAAAGCATTTAAAAAATTAGAAAAAATAATTGGTATTAATTTTAATAATATAAATCTTTTATTAAGAGCCTTAACACACAAAAGCTCTACCCAATCATCAGAAGCAAATAATGAACGATTAGAATTTATTGGTGATCGTGTATTAAATTTAGTTATAGCAAATGAACTTTCTAATTTATATCCATATGATGTTGAAGGAGTATTGGATAAAAAATTAGCTTCCTTGGTAAATAAGAACGTATGTGCAAAAATTATTGCTGATTTAAATATAGAAAAATATTTCATAATTAGTGGTTCTCAAAAAAAAAATAAAGCTGGTCACAAAAAAATTTATGGTGATTTGTGTGAAAGCATAATTGGTGCTGTATTTTTAGATCAGGGTTTCAAAACTGCTACCAAATTTGTACTTAAATTATGGAAAAAAAATATTAAAAATTCAAGTACTATTGATCTTGATGCAAAAACACAATTGCAGGAATTTTCTTTGCAAAAATATCACAAACTTCCGTTATATGAGACAATCTCTTCTGTTGGACCTGCCCATAAACCTACTTTTAAGGTATCTGTTAGATTAGAAGATAATAAAATTTATGTTGGAGTAGGCGAATCCAAAAAAATTGCCGAACAGTCTGCCGCTGAACTTTTACTTAAAGATCTAACAAAATAACAGAAATATATAATAAATTTATGTCTCAAAAGTTCGGATATGTTGCTATTTCGGGACCAACAAATTCTGGAAAATCTACATTATTAAATACTATTTTTGAAAAAAAAGTTTCAATCGTTTCTCACAAAGTTCAGACAACTTTAAGATCAATGGATGTGGTTAAAAACTATAATAATACTCAAATGGTATTTATTGACACACCAGGATTTTATGAAAAAAAAAATAATGCTAATTATTTAAAAGATGTTTTGGCTAGCATACAAAGGTCGGATTTATTACTGATAATCTTAGATGTTACTTCTAAATTTATATATTTAGAGCAAATACAGAAAATAATTCAACAATACGATAAAAAAAAATTTTTAATAATTAATAAAATTGATCTTGTTGATAATGAGTATATCTTAAAAAAAATACGTGAAATTTCATTCATAGAATCTTTTAATGAAATTTTTTATTTATCTGCATTAAAAAAGAAAAACATCACAAAACTATTAAATAAAGTATCTGAATGTTTGCCCGACCAAAATTGGATATATAAAAAAAACAATTTAACAAATATATCTAAGGAGAGTTTTTTAGCAGAAATAACTAGAGAAGCTGTTTTAAAATATATTAATCAAGAAATACCTTACCAAATTAACATAATTACTGATAAAATGGTAAAATCACTTCATTACACCGTTCATCAAAAAATTGTAGTTAATACAATAAGTCATAAAAAAATTATTTTAGGTAAAAATGGTCATTCAATTAAATCTATCGGGATTTATGCCAGATCAGAAATGGAAAAAGTTTTTAAATGTAAGGTAAATTTGTTTTTAAAAGTTCTATTAAAAAAAAAATAATGATCTGGAAAGACATTGGGTATTTATTAAAAATAAATAATTTTTCTGAAAATTCTTCAGTCGCAACATTTCTTACTAGCCATCATGGTCTGCATAATGGGATAATATATGGCGCCACTTCTAAAAGTAAAAAAAAATATTTACAAATTGGTAATAAATTTATCCTTAACTGGAAATCAAAGTCTGAAGATTCTCTTGGCTATTATAACTTAGAACTAAGCGATGCTATAGCTGCTAAGTTTTTTGATCAACCAAAACGATTAAATCTAATTTTATCTTTGTCAGAAATATGTTGTAAAGTTTTAGCTGAAAGACACGATTATTCAGACTTGTATGAATACACAGACATTTTTTTAAAAAACATTTTAAATGATAAATTTTTAAAATTATATATTCTCTGGGAACAAGAGTTATTAAGGTCAATTGGTTTTGAAATTAGTCCTGATAATAAAAATTTTAATTTTTATAAAGATAGTAATAAAAATTGGATTTTTCAAATTGATAATAATAAATTTTCGTATCCAAACTTTTTAATTGACACTACTGCTAATTATGATGATAGAGATCTTTATAAAGGTTTTGTTATTAATAAATTTATCATGAAAAAATTTATATTTGATCCAAATAAAATAAAATTTCCTAGTATTAGAGAAAGAATAGAAAAGAATATAAATGAAATTAAATAATATAAGCGAGGATCAGTTAAAAAATCAATTTGCTAAAAAATATTTAGCTTATGCGCTTTCCACAATAACACAAAGAGCATTGCCAGATGTTCGTGATGGTTTGAAGCCAGTTCATAGAAGATTAATTTATGCAATGTATCTTCTTGATTTGAGTCCAAAATCTAGTTTTAAAAAATCTGCTCGAGTTGTTGGGGACGTTATAGGTAAATTTCATCCTCATGGAGATCAATCAGTCTATGATGCTTTAGTGCGCTTAGCTCAAGATTTTTCTACTAAATATACTTTGATAAATGGTCAGGGTAATTTTGGCAATATTGATGGCGATAACGCTGCTGCCATGAGATATACCGAAACTAAATTAACCGAAGTTTCTGAATTTTTATTAAAAGACATAGAAAGTGAAACTGTTGATTTTAGAAAGACGTATGATGGTGAATTAAGTGAGCCAGTAGTACTTCCCTCGGCTTTTCCTAATTTGCTTGCCAATGGATCCTCCGGAATTGCAGTTGGTATGGCAACTAATATCCCACCGCATAATTTAGAAGAAATTTGCCTGGGTTTAAAGCATTTAAATAATAATAAAAATTGCTCTGTTCGCGATCTACTTAAATTTATTCAAGGTCCTGATTTTCCAACGGGTGGAATTCTTAATTTAGATAAAAATGAAATAATTAAAGCTTACACAACAGGTAAAGGTTTTTTTGAATTACGCTCAAATTACAAAATAGAGCAACTTGGTAAAGGTCAGTATCAAATATCAATTACACAAATACCTTACCAGGTAAATAAATCAAAATTAATTGAGAAAATTGCTGACTTAATAATTAATAAAAAAAACAAATTAATAGATAATGTAATTGATGAGTCGGATGAAAATATTAGAAT
>VTPF01000079.1 GCA_008638025.1 Pelagibacteraceae bacterium
CAGATCCTGTTTTTACTTCAGAAGAGAATTGGTCATAAACATCTTTACTAGCTTTCACAAAAGCAGCATTATCAGCAGTATTTACTTTCACGCCAGCTTTTTTAATTACATCTAATAAAGAGTTCTCTAAATCAGCAGCTCGTTTATACACAAAAGCTTGATTTTCTTTTGCAGCAGCTTCTAAAATTTTTCGAACATCAGCTGGTAACTTGCTGTAGTGCGATTTATGAACCGCTACATAAGCCGGTGTATATACGTGGCTTGTGATAGATAGAAATTTTTGAACTTCTTGGAATTTAGCACTAGCAATCTGAGCGTATGGATTTTCCTGTCCATCCATCGTTCCTGTTTTTAATGCCGTGAACACTTCCGAGAACGCCATTGGAGTTGGGTTTGCTCCGTAAGATTGGAACATTTTTAATCTCCATTTAGACTTAGGTGTTCTTAATTTAATACCTTTTAAATCTGCAGGCACATTAATTGGTCGAACGTTATTTGTGATATGTCTAAATCCGTTCTCCCAAACACCGATAAACTGATATCCAGTTTTAGCATCTAAGTTTTTTGTAATTTTAGGCAAAACTTTAGATTCAACAGCTTTCATATGATTTCTATCTTTAATGATAAATGGCATATCAAACACACCAAACTCATCATGAATAGATGCCATCACTGAAGATGGTAACCACATATCTACTGTACCAAGTTTTAATTTTTGCATTCCAGCTTTGTCATCACCAAGTTGTGATGAACCATACACCACCACTTTAGCTTTGCTGCCTAGTTTTGCATTTGCTATTTTCGCGAAATTTTCAACTGACTCTGCAAATAATGAACCTGGTTTTCCTACGTGACCAAATTTTAATTCCAATGCTTGAGAAGCTGAGGCGATAAAAATAACAGAAGTAAATAAGGCAATAATTTTGCTTAGTTTTCTCATTTGTCCCCCATAATTAAATTTATAAAAAACTAATTTAGTAAATTTATATTAAGAAATCTAGGCTTAAAATATAAAAAGAAATGTTTATTTGGACAAATACTCAATAGCAGCCATGACACCACCAGATTTAAAAGGAATTTTTGCTTTATTTAATCCCATTTCTACGCCGGACAATGTTCCCATGAGCATAAGATCGTTAAAATCACCTAGATGTCCAATTCTAAAAACTTTTCCTTTAACTTTATTTAAACCCATTCCTAAAGACATATCGTATTCATCTAATACAACTTTTCTAAAATTATCTGCATCGTGACCTTCTGGTAACATAACCGCAGTCAAAGAATTTGAATATTCATTTTCATTTTTACATAAAATTTCCAGTCCCCAAGCTTTTACGGCCAATCTAGTTGCATGAGCGTGTCTTTGATGTCGAGCAAATACATTTTCTAAACCTTCTTCTAACAACATGTTAATTGCCTCGTCCAATCCATACACCAATGTAGTTGCAGGAGTAAAAGGAAAGAAACCATTTTTATTATTCTCCAACATTGGCTTCCAATCCCAATAATGTTTTGGCATTGTTGCATTCTTGTGCGCCTCTAAAGCTTTTGGACTTACTGCATTAAATGAAAGACCGGGTGGTAATAACAATCCTTTTTGAGAACCTCCGACTGTTACATCCACTTTCCATTCGTCGTGTCTAAAATCAATAGATGCAAGAGAAGAAATCGTATCCACCATAAAAAGAGCTGGATGATTTACGCTGTCTATTGCTTTTCTTATTTCGCCAATTCTACTAGCAACACCTGTTGATGTTTCGTTATGAACTACAAATACTGCTTTAATTTTTTTTTCTTTATCATCGGATAATTTTTGTACAACAATCTTTGGATCCACTCCCGATCTCCAATCACCCGGAACTAAGTCTACATCTAATTTAAATTTAACTGCAATTTCAGACCATAAGGAAGAAAACTGACCAGTTTCAAACATTAAAACTTTATCACCAGGATTTAAAGTATTTACGATTGCAGCTTCCCACGCACCTGTTCCAGATCCTGGAAACATTACCACTGGGTTATTTGTTTTAAAAACTTGTTTAATTCTATCTAAAACTCTTTTGGATATTTCAGCAAATTCTGGTCCTCTATGGTCAATAATAGCCCTGTCCATTGCTCGTAATACTCTATCAGGTAGATTGGTAGGTCCTGGTATTTGTAAGAAATGTCGACCAGCTTTGAACGAGTTTGATTTTGCCATACGCGTATATATGCTTTTTATTATTTTTTGGCAAACCTAAATAAACCTGTATTTTATCAAGATCTACTTATAAATTAATAGCTTAAAGATCTTATGGATACAATTGATACGATTGAAATTTATGCTTTAAAGGGACCTGAGCAAAAAAAACCATTCTGGGTTAGCCACTTTATAGTTCCAAATGCAAATGAGTTATTGGTAAAAATTAAAACTAAAGATGGTATCGAAGGTTTTGGTCTTGCCACAAGTTACACCGATATTACCCCCATACTTAAACCATTTAGCAATGGTCTTGCTGATTTCATTGTGGGTATGAACCCTTATCAACCAGAACAAATTTATAATAAAATTTTTAATCTCACAGACACAAGAATATCTAATGAAAAAAAATGGAGTCGAGAGGCTTTGATACGAATATCTTCAGCAGTGGATATTGCTTGTTGGGATTTGATTGGAAAAAAATCTGGTTTACCGCTGTATCAATTATTTGGTGGCTTTCGGGATAAAGTTCCCTGTTATGTCACTTGCGCTTATTACCAAGACGGTAAGGACAATGTTCAATTAAGAGAAGAAATAGAACAATTAGTAGCTGATGGCCATCAAGGTTTTAAAGGAAAAGTAGGTGGACTAAGTTTAAGCGAAGATATTAAAAGAATGGAAATTATAAGAGAAGTAATTGGTCCCGATAAAGACTTAATGGTTGACGTAAATCGAGCATGGGATCTCAAAACTGCAATAGAAGCTTGTAAGTTATTAGAGCCATTAAAACCTACATGGCTAGAAGAGCCTTTAAGATGGGAAGATGATCGCAGACAAACTAAAATTTTATCAAAAAGAACTACGATACCACTTTCAGGAGGAGAAAGTGAGATTACCAGTTACGGATGTAGGTCTTTTTTAGAAGAGGATGCTATTCAAATATTACAATTTGACGTTACAATGTTTGGAGGTTTCACACATGGAAGAAAGTTAGCGGCGCTTTGCGAACTTAATCATGTGGACGTTGCTCCTCATCATGATTGCTACATTCATGCACAACTTGTTGCTTCTACCCCAGCAGGAAGAATTGTAGAATCTTTTCCAGATCCAGAAAGAGATCCATTGCAAGCAGAGCTTTTTACCAATCCACCTGAAATTAAAAACGGTTGGCTTACATTAAATAAAGAACCTGGATTAGGTTTAACAATCTCTGAAGATGCTATGAAAAAATTTGGTTCTTTAATTTATAAAAATAAAAAATAATGCTAAGGATAAATAACAATGAGTTTAACTGAAAACCAAATTAATAAAATAGCTAAAGAAATTCAAAGCAAGATTAAGGGTAAAGTCTTATTTGATAATTTTTCTAGAGGTAGATACAGCACTGATTCTTCTCTTTATCAGATGATGCCTGTTGGAGCAGTTTTGCCACAAGATACTAACGATGTTCTTGAATTAATGAATTA
>VTPF01000080.1 GCA_008638025.1 Pelagibacteraceae bacterium
TATTTTGTAGTTCCAAAAGTAATCGAATAATTGAATGACTACAATTGCAAAATACACCTTAGTTAAATTAATTAATAAAATAAAATCTAAAGAAATTTCAGCTGTAGAAGCAACTAATGCATATGTTGAAAGAATTCAAAAATCAAAAAATTTGAATGCTTTTGTTACTTTAACTTTGGAAAGCGCACTTGAACAGGCAAAAAAAGCTGACGAAAGTAATAAAAAAGATGGAATACTATCTTGCGCACCAATTGCGGTTAAGGATTTGTTTTGCACTAAGAATGTTCAAACTACTGCATCAAGCAAAATTTTAAAAAATTTTATTCCTACCTATGAATCAACTGTTACATCTAAGCTTTGGAATGAGGGTGCAATACTTCTTGGTAAATTAAATTGCGATGAGTTTGCCATGGGATCTTCTAATGAAACCAGCGCTTATGGCAATGTTATTAATCCTTACAAAAATAATAATGATACATTAGTTCCGGGAGGATCATCCGGAGGTTGTTCTTCAGCTGTAGCTGCAAATTTAACTTCAGCTACTGTTGGAACGGATACGGGTGGATCTATTAGGCAGCCTGCTGCTTTTACTGGAATAGTAGGGTTAAAACCAACCTACGGAAGGTGTTCAAGATGGGGGATTGTTGCTTTTGCATCTTCTTTAGATCAGGCGGGCCCAATGACAAAAGACGTTGCAGATAGCGCATTAATGCTTGATGTAATTTCAGGCCATGACGAAAAAGATTCGACTTCATCAAATATTAAAAAAGGAGATTTTTTAAAAAATTTAAAAAAAAATATCAGGGGTCTAAAAGTAGGAATTCCCAAGGAATACATTGTAGACAATATGCCAAAAGCTATCCAATCTTTATGGGACAAAGGGATTGCGTGGATGAAAGATTCTGGAGCTATTATTAAAAATATTTCATTACCACACACAAAGTATGCCTTGCCAACTTATTATATAATTGCTCCAGCTGAGGCCTCATCTAATTTAGCTCGTTATGATGGCGTTAAGTATGGCTTTAGAGCGCCAGGAAAAGATTTGATTGAAATGTATGAAAATACTAGAGCTCAAGGTTTTGGTAATGAAGTGAAGCGAAGAATTATGATTGGTACTTATGTTTTATCATCTGGTTATTATGATGCTTATTATTTAAAAGCACAACAAGTTAGAAGACTAATTAAAAATGATTTTGACAATGTTTTTAATGAAGTAGATACAATTTTAACACCTACGGCTCCTTCTTCTGCTTTTAAGATAGGAGACAAAAGAGAAGATCCTATTGCCATGTATCTCAATGATGTTTTTACGGTTCCAGTAAATTTAGCTGGATTACCTGCAATTTCCTTGCCTGGGGGATTGGATGAGACTGGCTTGCCTTTGGGATTGCAATTAATTGGCAAACCTTTTGATGAACAAACTGTTTTAAATGCTGCATATGCTTTAGAAGAAAAAATCGGATTTCAATCTCAAGTAAAAGATTGGTGGATGTAAATGACGGACAAAGTATTTGATTATTACCTAGAAGGAAAAACTGGAAGATGGGAAGTTATCATAGGTCTTGAAGTTCATGCACAGGTTACTTCAAATGCAAAATTATTTTCATCTTCATCTACTAAATTTGGATCTGATCCTAATTCACAAGTTAGTTTAGTTGATGCTGCAATGCCTGGTATGCTCCCTGTAATTAATAAATATTGTGTAGAGCAGGCTGTTAAAACAGGATTAGGACTAAAGGCCAAAATTAACAAATTATCAAAATTTGATAGAAAAAATTATTTTTATGCAGACTTACCTCAAGGGTATCAAATATCTCAATTTAAATTTCCTATTGTTGGCGAAGGAAAAGTTATTCTGGATATGCCTTATGGATCTAAAGAAGTCGGTATTGAAAGATTACATTTAGAACAAGATGCTGGAAAAAGTTTACATGATCAAGATCCTCAAAATTCCTTTGTAGATTTAAATAGATCTGGTGTTGCTCTGATGGAAATTGTTGGCAAACCTGAGCTGAGATCTCCGGAAGAGGTGGGTCAGTATGTGAAAAAATTACGATCTATCATGAGATATTTAAACACTTGTGATGGAAATATGGATGAAGGTTCTTTGAGAGCTGATGTGAATGTATCTGTTAGAAAAGTAGGGTCTAGAAATCTTGGCACAAGATGTGAAATTAAAAACGTCAATTCCATTAAATTTATGCAACAAGCTATTGAATATGAAGCAAAACGCCAAATAGAAATTCTTGAAGAAGGGGGAGCTATTGATCAAGAAACAAGATTATTTGATACTAAAAAAATGGAAACCAGATCCATGAGAAGCAAAGAAGATGCGCATGATTATCGATATTTTCCCGATCCTGATTTGCTGCCACTAGAATTGGATCAAGATTATATAGAAGCTATTAAGAAATCACTGCCAGAGCTACCGGATGAAAAGAAAACAAGATTAATGAATGATTTTGGTCTTTCTAGTTATGATGCAAGTATAATTATATCAGATCAAGAAATTTCTTCATATTATGAGCAGGTTGCCAAAAATTCTGATTATAAACTTGCAGCAAATTGGATGATTGTTGAGCTTTTTGGCGTATTAAATAAAGACAATAAAGAAATTAAAGATTCACCAGTAACGGCAAAAAATTTATCGAAACTAATCAATCTTATTAAAGACAATACTATTTCTGGAAAAATCGCAAAAATAGTTTTTGAAGATATGATAAATGGTAATCAAGATCCTGAAGAGATAATAAATAAAAAAGGGCTAAAACAACAATCAGATCCTAAAGAACTAGAGAAAATAATAGATAAAATTGTACAGTCTAATTTAGACAAAGTTGAACAATACAAATCAGGAAAAGATAAATTATTTAGTTTTTTTGTGGGTCAAGCAATGAAAGAAACTCAAGGTAAAGGAAATCCAAAATTAATTAATGATATTTTAAAAGAAAAATTAAAATAAATTGTGTCTAAAAATATCAGTTTTACCCCAGATCTGGAAAAGTATTTGAATAGCAATTCTGTAGAAAACGCAGTTTTAAAAGAATTAAGAGAATTTTCCTTCAAAGAATTGGGTGATGTTGCCAATATGCAAGTTAGTCCGGAGCAAGCATCTTTTTTACGCATGCTTGTTAAAATTGGTAATTACTGTCAGATTTTAGAAGTAGGAACATTTATGGGCTACAGCACTCTAGCAATGGCTCTTGGGTTAAATGGTAATGGAAAAATTATTACAGTAGATAATGACATCAAAACAACTAAGCACGCTAAACATTTTTGGAATAAAGCAAATGTTTCAGAAAAAATTACCTTGATTAATGAAGATGGTCTAAAATCTTTGCAAAAATTTAAAGAAGAAAAATTTATATTTGATTTTATTTTTATAGATGCAAACAAATCAGAATATAAAAATTATTTAGAATTTAGTCTTGATTTAATTTCTGATAATGGATTAATAATTTTTGATAATGTTTTATGGAAAGGTAAAGTTGCTGATCCAACGATAAATGACAAAAAAACCAATATTATTAGACAGTTTAATGATTTTATTAAAAATGATAAAAGAGTTGATACAACTATGATTTCCATAGGCGATGGAATGACATTATGCCAGAAGAAGAAAATTTTGAGAT
>VTPF01000081.1 GCA_008638025.1 Pelagibacteraceae bacterium
TGATATGCTAATGGATGTAACAAAACAAATTGAAGGCCATACAATTTGTGCTTTCGGCGAAGGATCTGCTTGGCCAGTTCAGGGGTTACTTAGGCATTTTAGAAAAGAGATGGAAGACAAATGTGATCCAGATAAATATTATTTAAGGGAGAATCAAGATTAATGCCAAAAGTAAAAGTGGACGGTGTTGAGTTAGAAGTTGAACAGGGCATAAGCGTCTTACAAGCATGTGAACTTGCAGGAAAAGAAATACCAAGATTTTGTTATCATGAAAGATTGTCGATAGCCGGTAATTGTAGAATGTGTCTTGTTGAAATGGAAAAATCTCCAAAACCAATTGCTTCTTGTGCAATGCCAGTTGCCGAAGGGCAAGTTATCTACACTAACACCGAAATGGTAAAAAAAGCCAGAGAAGGAGTGATGGAGTTTTTGCTTATAAATCATCCTTTGGACTGTCCTATTTGTGATCAAGGAGGCGAATGTGATCTTCAAGATCAGTCCGTTAAATACGGAGGAGGAAGTTCTAGATACGAATTAAATAAAAGATCTGTAAAAGAAAAGTACATGGGCCCTTTAATTAAAACTCAAATGAACAGATGCATTCATTGCACGAGATGTATTCGATTTGCAGAAGAAGTTGCTGGGGTTCCAGATTTAGGAGCTATTAATAGAGGTGAGAATATGGAAATTACCACTTTCTTAGAAAAAACATTAGATAGTGAGTTATCAGCAAATGTTATTGATCTTTGTCCTGTAGGAGCACTTACATCAAAACCTTATGCATTTGAGGCAAGACCCTGGGAGCTAACTAAAACTGAAACTATAGATGTAATGGATGCAGTAGGATCTAATATACGAGTAGACACTAAAGGCTGGGAAGTAAAAAGAATTTTACCAAGAGTGAACGAGGATATTAACGAGGAGTGGATATCTGACAAAACTCGCTATGCTTGTGATGGTCTCTTAAACAACAGAATTGATCAACCTTACATTAGAAATAATGGAAAGCTTGTACCAGCTACATGGGATGAGGCATTCCAAAAAATAAAAGAAGAATTTTCTAAAACCGTTAGAATTGGAGGATTGATAGGGGAATTGACAGATTTAGAGACAATATACGCTCTTAAGAATTTTTTGGTAACTTTTTCTGGTTCAGCTTCGATAGATTTTAGACAAAAAGATTTTTACATTGATCCTTCACATCCATCAAATTATTTATTTAATACTTCAATAGCTAACTTAGATCATGCTGATTTGATTTTATTGGTTGGAGCAAATCCTCGCTTAGAAGCTACTATGATAAATGCTCGAATTAGAAAAAATTTTATTAACAATCAAACGGAGATTTATTCAATAGGAGACCCTGGTGATCAAACATATAAAATAAATTATTTAGGAGATAATTTGAATATTTTAAAGGATATTGAAAATGATAAATCTATTTTTTCTGAAAAAATCAAGTTATCCAAAAAACCCATTATTATTATTGGAGAGAGTGTTTTAAACGTTAAACAAGGACTTTATGTTTTAGAAACCTCAAAAAGCATTTTGAAAAAAAATAATGCATTACCTGGTCTAAATATTTTACATCAGAAAGCGTCATCAGTTGGAGCTATAATGCTACAAGCCTTTAGTCTTTCAGAAGATGTTGTTAAAAATGAGATACTTTACCTGGTAGGTGCTGATGAAATTGAAATTGATAAAAAAAATAAATTTATTATTTATCAAGGATCCCATGCCAGTAAAAATACCAAAATTGCTGATGTTGTTTTGCCAGGCGCCGCATATACAGAAAAGGATGCGCTATATGTTAATTTAGAAGGAAGAGTTCAGGCAGCTTTTAAGGCTTCTTTTCCTCCTGGAAATGCAAAAGAGGATTGGAAAATTATACGAGCCTTATCGGATGTTTTGAATAAACCTCTTAAATTTAACACTGTAGAGCAACTAAGAGCCAAGATGTTCGAGGCTTATCCCAATTTATCAAAAATTGATCAGTTGCCAAAAGTTGATTTTGATAAATTATCCATTTCAAATTCTTTAGATACCTTAGATTCTAAGGTAGTATTTGATTCTATTGATTATTATCAAACTAATGAGATAGCAAGATCATCAAAAACAATGATTGATTGTAAGCTTTCGAAAGAAAATTTGTCCAAAACAGGAACTGAGAATTAAAAAATGATTAGTGAATATTTAAATATTATTTTTTTTGATAGTTTAAAAATTATCGCTTTATTGCTTCCTGTGTTAATTGCAGTAGCTCTAATTGTTTGGGTAGATAGAAGAATCTGGGGCTTAGTTCAATTAAGAAAAGGACCAAATGTGGTCGGACCTTTTGGATTATTTCAGACCTTAGCGGATGCCCTAAAGTATATTTTCAAAGAAATTATTATTCCTGCGGGAGCAAATAAAGTGATTTTTATTCTTGCGCCAGTTGTTACAATGTCTCTAGCTTTATTGGCATGGGCAGTAATACCATTTGGAGAAAATTTATATGTCACAAATATTAACGTAGGAATTTTGTATCTTTTTGCCGTTTCTTCTCTTGGTGTTTATGGAATTATAATGGCAGGATGGGCCTCTAATTCAAAATATCCTTTTCTTGGAGCATTAAGATCAGCTGCTCAAATGGTTTCCTACGAAGTCTCAATTGGCTTCATTATTGTCACAGTTTTACTTTGCGTAGGATCTCTTAATCTTGTTGATATAGTTATGGCTCAAAAAAATATTTGGTTTGCTATTCCTTTGTTACCCATGTTTGTAGTTTTTTTTATTTCAGCTCTAGCCGAAACTAACAGACCCCCTTTTGATTTGCCTGAAGCTGAAGCCGAATTAGTTTCTGGTTATCAAACCGAATACTCAGGTATGATGTATGCCCTTTTTTGGCTGGGTGAATACGCTAATATTTTATTAATGTGCGCTCTTGGGTCCATTTTGTTTTTAGGTGGATGGTTATCACCAATAGACTCTGCTCCTTTTAATCTAATTCCTTCACCGATATGGTTAATTTTTAAAATATTATTATTATTTGTAGTGTTTGCATTGGTCAAAGCAATTGTTCCAAGATATAGATATGACCAGCTGATGAGATTGGGCTGGAAAGTATTTTTACCTTTATCGCTATTCTGGGTGATTTTAACAGCAGGATTTTTGTTTTATTTTAATCTACTACCTAATCAGTCATGAAATTTAATAGAATTTTAAAAACAGTTTTTCTAAGTGAATTTGTAACTGGTTTATTTTTGGCTGTTAAATATATGTTCAAACCAAAGGCAACCATCAATTACCCTTTTGAAAAAGGACCAATTAGTCCGAGGTTTAGAGGCGAACATGCATTAAGAAGATATCCCAACGGTGAAGAAAGGTGCATAGCATGTAAATTATGTGAGGCAGTTTGTCCTGCACAAGCAATATCTATTGATGCGGAGTTAAAAGATGATGGGTCGAGAAAAACAACAAGATACGATATTGATATGGTCAAGTGTATTTATTGCGGTCTATGTCAAGAGGCTTGTCCTGTAGATGCAATTGTGCAGGGACCAAATTTTGAATTTTCGACAGAAACAAGAGAAGAGTTGTATTATAATAAAGAGAAGCTTTTAGATAATGGTGACCGTTGGGAAA
>VTPF01000082.1 GCA_008638025.1 Pelagibacteraceae bacterium
TAATTTTGAAGACTTAATTGAAAATTACAAACTTACCAAAGGTGTTGTTCTTGATACGGAGATGGAAGCAAAAGATTGGAAATTGCTTATTGGTTCTTTTCGAGAACAAATAAAACAAGAAACTGGAAAAGATTTTCCACAAGATGTGAACGATCAATTATGGGGCGCCATTGGAGCAGTATTTCAGTCTTGGAAAAATCAACGGGCAAAAACCTATAGAAAACTAAATAATATTCCTGAAGAGTGGGGAACAGCAGTAAATGTTCAGTCGATGGTATTTGGAAATATGGGAAGTGACTGTGCAACAGGAGTTGCTTTTACTAGAAATCCTTCAACGGGTGAAAATAGTTTTTATGGAGAGTATTTAATTAATGCTCAAGGAGAAGACGTGGTGGCAGGAATTAGAACTCCACAAAATATTACTAAGAAAGCAAGATTAGAATCAGGATCGAAAGCACTTTCTATGGAAGAGTCGATGCCAAAAGTTTACAAAGAATTAGTTACTATCTATAAAAAATTAGAAAAACACTATCGTGACATGCAGGACATCGAGTTTACTGTTGAAAATAATAAATTATGGATGTTACAAACTCGATCTGGGAAAAGAACTGCAAAAGCTAGCATTAAAATTGCAGTAGATATGGTTAAAGAAAAATTAATTAGCAAGGACGAAGCGTTACTACGAATTGACCCTAAAATGCTTGATACTTTGCTGCATCCAACGTTAGATCCCAAAGCTACGAAGGATGTAATTGCTCGAGGATTGCCAGCGTCACCAGGAGCGGCCACTGGGAAAGTAACATTTTTAGCAGATGATGCGGAGCAACTTAAATCCCAAAATCAAAAATCTATATTAGTTAGACAGGAGACTTCACCAGAAGATATTCACGGTATGAATGCTGCCGAAGGAATTTTAACCTGTAGAGGTGGTATGACAAGTCATGCTGCTGTTGTTGCTAGAGGAATGGGAAGACCATGTGTGTCTGGAGCTGGTACAATCCAAATAGATTACAAAAATAAAGTATTTAGAGTGAATGATAGAGTAATAAAAGAAGGCGATATCATTACGATTGATGGCTCTACCGGCGAGGTAATGGTCGGAGAAGTAACCACCATTAAGCCTGATATATCTGGAGATTTTTCTACTATTATGGCTTGGGCTGATAAAACCAGAACTCTTAAAATTAGAACAAATGCTGAGACACCATTAGATACAAAAGTGGCAAGAGATTTTGGTGCAGAAGGGATTGGTCTATGTAGAACTGAGCATATGTTCTTTGATGAGGAGAGAATTCTTTATGTTCGTCAAATGATTTTATCTAAAAATATTGAGGATCGAAGCAAAGCTCTTAAAAATATTTTACCTTTCCAAAAAAAAGATTTTATCGACATTTTCAAAACGATGAGAGGACTTCCTGTTACTGTTCGTTTGTTAGATCCTCCTCTTCATGAATTCTTGCCCAAGAGTGAAAAAGAAATTGCTTCTGTCGCCAAAATTTTAAATATTTCTGAACAAGAAATTAATAATAGAATTAATGATCTTCATGAAGAAAATCCCATGTTAGGTCATAGAGGTTGTAGGCTTGCCATATCTTATCCAGAAATTTATGAGATGCAGTGTGAAGCAATCTTTGAAGCTTTGGTTGAGTGTAGAAAAGCAAAAATACAATCTGTAATTCCTGAGATAATGATACCATTAGTATCTACTGCAAGAGAGTTAGAAATTTTAAGAACTTTAGTTGATAAAATTGCTAATCAAGTTCAAAAGAAATACTCTATGAAAATTGATTATTTAGTAGGAACTATGATCGAGCTTCCTAGAGCAGCATTAAATGCTTATGAAATTTCAAAACACGCAGATTTTTTCAGTTTCGGTACCAACGATTTAACTCAAACCACCTTAGGAATTAGCAGAGATGACTCAGGAAAATTTTTAGATGATTATGTTAATAGTAATATTTTTAAAATTGATCCATTTGTAAGCATTGATGTAGATGGAGTGGGCCAGTTAGTAAAATTAGCTTGCGAAAATGGAAAAAAACATAATTCAAAAATTAAATTAGGAATTTGCGGTGAGCATGGTGGCGATCCGGACTCTATTGATTTTTGTCATAACGCAGGTTTGCATTATGTGTCTTGTTCACCTTATCGTGTTCCGATTGCTCGATTATCAGCAGCTCAAGCTAAAATAAGATCAAAGCATTAAATTAATTTTTTATCTCAAGAGAGAAATCAAAATTAGTAATAGTATGGGTTAACGCCCCCATCGATATTCTTTGCACTCCTGATTTTGCGTAATTTCTTATATTGGACTGATTGATATTGCCTGATGCTTCTGTTTCAATATTTTTCGGAAGAAGTTTTATTCCATTTTTAATATTAGCAGGTGTCATGTTGTCGAAAAGAACTCGATTGATTTTATATGCTTTGATCTTTTTAAGTTGTGTAAGGTTGTCTACCTCAACGGTAATTAGTTTCTTCAATTTATTTTTTTTAATGACAGCAGGAATTAAAGTTTCAAGATTATTATCTGCAATATGATTATCTTTAATAAAAATTTCATCGCTTAAGTTCATTCTATTGTTTGTGCCTCCACCAACAATTACAGCGTATTTTTGTAAATTTCTTAGATTTGGCAAGGTTTTTCTGGTGCAACAGACTTTGGTTTTAAATTTTTTTATTAATAAAGAAAGCTCATTAGTTTTTGTAGATATACCCGACATAAATCCCAAAAAGTTAAGAGCAGTTCTTTCGGCTTTAAGTATTGATTTTTTATTTCCTTTTATTGTTAGGATGGTTTGATTTGTTTTAATATAAGCACCATCTTGCAATTGGGTCTTCACAACCAATTGTTTATCAACCATTAAAAAAACTTTTTTGGCAACTTCTAAACCACAAATCATACCTTTGTTTTTAGAAATTATTTTTGCTTGTACCGGGTGATTAGTAGAAATAGTTATATTTGTCGTGATATCCCCTCTAGGCATATCCTCTCGTAAAGCTTCTTTAATAATTTTTTTTAAATTAGATATCAAGGTATTCTAGTTTTGTCTTCCAATGGCAATCATTCGTTCAATAGAACCACGGGCTCTTTCTATAGTATTGTGATCAATTAGAATTTCATTTGTTTTATTTTTTAAACAATCAAAAATATTTTTTAAATTAATCGATTTCATATGTGGGCAAATATTACAAGGTTTAACAAAATTTACATCTGGATTTTCGATTTCAATATTATCGCTCATTGAGCACTCCGTTACTAAAAAAACATTTTTAGGTTTTTTTTCTTTCACATAATTAATCATGTGCGAAGTCGAACCGGTATAATCAGATGCTTTGATGACATCAGGAGGGCACTCTGGATGAGCAATTACTGTGAGATCAGGATAATTTTTTCTAAGCTCTTTTATATCTTTTTCACTAAACTGTTCATGAACTTCACATTTTCCATGCCAAGAAATTATTTCTACTTTAGTTTTGCCCGCAACATATTTAGCTAAATACTCATCTGGTAAAAAAATTACTTTGTTTACACCAAGCGACTCCACCACCTT
>VTPF01000006.1 GCA_008638025.1 Pelagibacteraceae bacterium
TTAAAAGATATGCTCCTAATTTTTTTCCAAAATAATTTTTAAAAATTCCAAAATAAGTAATTTCTACTTCATTAATATCTTCATGATTTAAGTATTCATAATAACCAGCAGGTTCTTCTCCAACATAAGCTGTGTAAAATTTTAATTTTTCACTATCTAAATAATGCCTCCACTCCTCCAGACTCCATTTTAATCTATCTTTCCAATGAAAATCTTCTCCAATTTTTTGATATAAAAATTTACAAAATTGGGCATCCTCCTTGCCCTGTTCAAGAACTTTTAAATTATAAATACCACATACAGCAGGAGTAAATTCTTTTTTATTTTTTATTTCTAAAAAATAACGTTGAACTTTTTTCTCCATTATTTATCTTTTAGAAACCATTCTTCCCAAGGGTTCTCCACCAACAATATGAAAATGCAAATGAGGAACCTCTTGTCCACCATCTGGTCCGTTGTTTCCGATATATCTATATCCCTGTCCTTCAGAATACGTTGAAACTCCAACAATTTTAGCTACCTCTCCTAAGGCTCTTATCAAGCCAACAATTTCCTCATTTTTAGCATTTTGAGAAAAGTCATCCATATTAACGTAGGGACCTTTTGGAATGACCAAGACATGAATTTTTGCTTGGGGATTAATATCGTTAAAAGCAAGTGCGTAATCATTTTCATAAACTTTTTGACAAGGAATTTCATTTCGTAAAATTTTTGCAAAAATATTATTTAAATCGTATTTCATTTATTACCGACTTGATTTCTCTTCCAGACCTGACTTCTGTTGTCTTTTTTTTAGTTCAATCATTACATCTTCAATTTTAATATTGTTAGCCTCTAACAAAACCAATAAATGATAAAGCAAATCTGCTGCTTCATGAGTTTGATTTTTATTTTTTTGGATCGCTTCAATTAATTCCTGAACCTCTTCCTCTACTTTTTCTTTAGATAAATTTTTATTACTAAGTAATTGGCTAGTATAAGATTGTTCTTGAGTAGAATTTTTTCTAGATCTGATTATTTCTACAAGCTCTTCTAAAGTTTTAAACATTTTTATATTCTTACAGAAACACTTTGAGACTTCAAATATTCTTTTACTTCTTTGATAGAAAACTCACCAAAATGAAAGATAGAGGCTGCTAAAACTGCACTGGCTCCTCCTTTAACTATGCCATCTTTAATATGTTCTAAGGTTCCCACTCCTCCAGATGCTATTACAGGAATAGATAAACTGTTGGATATCATGCTAGTCAATTCTAAATCATAACCAGATTTCGTTCCGTCCTTATCCATAGAAGTTAATAAAATTTCACCTGCTCCATTATTTTGAGCCAGCAGAGCGAATTCTAGGGCATCAAGTTCGGTCTTTTCTCTCCCACCATGCGTAAACACATTCCATTTATTGTTTGATATTTTTTTTGCATCAATTGCAACCACAATACATTGAGAGCCAAACTTAATGGCCGCCTCTTTTATTAAACCAGGATTATGGATAGCAGCAGTATTAATGGAAACTTTGTCTGCACCGGCCATAAGCAGATTTCTGATATCCTGAATAGACCTCACGCCACCCCCCACTGTCAAAGGCACAAAACATTGTTCTGCAGTTTTTTGAACGGTCTCTAATAAAATATCTCTATTTTCATTTGAAGCAGTTATATCTAGAAAACAAATTTCATCAGCGCCACTATCACTGTAAATTTTTGCTTGCTCTACAGGATCGCCAGCATCTACCAGATTTACAAAATTAATACCTTTTACAACTCTACCATTTTTAACATCAAGGCACGGAATAATTCTTTTTTTTAACATTTAAATAATTTTCACTAAATCATTAAGATTAATCGACTGATCATAAATTGCTTTGCCAATAATAACTCCTGCAATTTTTTTAGTTTTTTTAATTGCGACAACATCATCGATTTTTGCAACCCCTCCTGAAGCTACTACAGGGATGTTGGTTAGGTTTGCTAGTTTTTCAGTCTCGATTAAATTTACTCCCTCTTTAGTTCCGTCTTTATCAATGTCTGTAAAAATAATACTTTTAATTTTAAAGTTTTTAATTTGATTTGCAAAATCAGAGGCTAACAATTGTGTTTGATCGGTCCATCCTTTTAAAGCAAGCAATCCTTTCCTAGTATCCATTCCTACGGAAACTCGGTTTGGATATTTATTAGAAACCTGTTCTAACAGTGAAATATTTTGAACAGCTGCGGTTCCCATAACAATATTTTCAACACCAAGATTTAAAACTTCTTCAATATTCTCCAATGTCCTTAACCCTCCACCAACCTGTATCTTTAGAGAAGTATTCTTAACAATTTCTTTTATTACGCTTAAATTAGAATTATTTGAGTCTAGAGTTCGATCAAGATCAACAATATGAAGATTTTTAAAACCTAGTTGCTCAAATTGCTCTGCTTGATTTAAAGGGGAATGATTAAATATTTCTTCTTTGGCAAAGTCCCCTTTGTAAAGTCGAACACATTTTTTATTTTTCAAGTCTATAGCTGGATAAATAATCATAGAATTACCATGTTAAAAAGTTTTCTAAAATTTGAATTCCATTTTTTTGACTTTTTTCAGGATGGAACTGGGTTCCAAATATATTCTCTTTAAATACAGCCACTGTTACTTCGTCCTGATAAAATGTAGACGCAGCAACGTTTTTTGGATCCTTTGCGACAAACTCATAACTATGAACAAAATAAAAATGCTTATCTTTGCTTAATTTTAAAAAAAGAGGACTATCCAATTTAATCTGAATTTCGTTCCAACCCATATGAGGCAATTTTAATTCTGAATTGCGAAGCTCAATTTTTTTAACATTGCCACCAATCCATCCAAAACCTTTTGATCCACCATCTTCTTCACCATAATCTGCAAAAAGTTGCATCCCTACACAGATACCAAAAATATGTTTTTTCTTAACAACAACAAACTCGTTAAGCTGGTCCCAAGCCCCCTGTATTTCTAATAAATTACTAGCACACTGCTTAAACGATCCTTGCCCAGGTAAAATAATTTTATCAGCTTTTTTAATTTTATCTGCGCTGTTGATTACCTGAACTGAAATATTTTTTTGTAAATTATTTGCAGCAAGTTCTACGGCTTTTGAAACTGACTTTATGTTGCCAGATCCATAATCAAAAATGGATACAATCATTAAAACTATTTAAATTGTGCCTTTGGTAGATGGAATAGAATCTTTTTGTCTTGGATCTATTTCAAAAGCGCTACGCAAAGCTTTTGCTAAACCTTTATAGCAGGACTCAATAATATGGTGACTATTATCACCATAAATATTTTCAATATGTAAAGTTATTCCTGCAGCTTGTGCAAAGCCTTGAAACCACTCTTTAAATAGCTCGGTGTCCATCTCCCCTAATTTTTCTACTTTTAGTTTTACTTTCCAAACTAAATAAGGTCGACCAGAAACATCTAGGGCAATTCTGCTTAACGTCTCATCCATAGGAATAAGAGCATGGGCATATCTTTTAATACCTTTTTTATCACCCAGTGCTTTTAATATGGCCTCACCTATTGCAATTCCCGTGTCTTCTGTGGTGTGATGTAAATCAATATGCAGATCGCCTTTAGCTTTAACAGTTAGATCTATCAATGAATGTTTAGAAATTTGTTCTAACATGTGATCTAAAAAACCAATACCTGTTTGTATATTATACTTACCAGTACCGTCTAAATTAACCTCTACTGCAATATTGGTTTCTTTAGTTTTGCGCTCTATGCTTGCTGTTCTCATGATATTTGTTCTGCTTTATTATAATAAATATCTTAAAATTTATACCTTGAAGATATAAGTTTAATAACCACATACAGATTATTAATAAAATAAAGCAAAATATGGACAATAATAATAACAATAGCTGGCACGGAACAACGATTGTTTTAGTACGAAGAGATAAAGAGGTGGTAGTTGCTGGTGATGGACAAGTAAGTATTGGCAATACAGTCATGAAAAGCACTGCAAAAAAAGTTCGAAAAATTGAAGACAGAGGTGTTATCGCTGGGTTTGCCGGATCAACAGCCGATGCTTTTACTTTGTTTGAAAGATTAGAAGAGAAATTAGAAAAACACGGTGGACAGCTTACTAGAGCAGCTGTCGAACTAGCTAAGGATTGGAGAACTGATAAATATCTTAGAAGACTAGAGGCGCTCATGGCAGTTGCTGATAAGGATAAAAGTTTTATCATAAGCGGCAACGGTGATGTACTTGAACCTGAGCATGGAATTATTGCTATTGGCTCTGGGGGAAATTATGCACTAGCAGCTGCAAGAGTTCTTCTGGAAGAAACAAACAAATCTGCAGAAGAGATTGCTAGAAAATCAATTCAAATAGCATCTGAAATTTGTGTATTCACAAATAATAATATCACTATCGAAAAATTATAAATGGAAACCGAACAAAAAATAGTTTCATTTTCTCCTAGAGAAATTGTTTCAGAGTTGGATCGGTATGTCATTGGACAATCCGATGCAAAAAAAGCTGTTGCTATTGCTTTGAGAAATAGGTGGAGAAGACAAGAGCTACCCGAAGATCTCAAAGAGGAAGTAATGCCAAAAAATATATTAATGGTTGGTCCCACGGGAGTTGGGAAAACAGAAATATCTAGAAGACTTGCTAAACTAGCTGAAGCTCCATTCATTAAAGTAGAAGCAACTAAATTTACTGAGGTAGGCTATGTGGGGAAAGATGTTGAACAAATTATAAGAGACTTAATTGAAATAGGAATATCTCTTATTAAGGAAAAGAAAAGAAAGGAAGTAGAAGCAAAATCACAACTATCTTCAGAAGAAAGAGTTCTTGATGAGCTAGTAGGTAAAAATGCAAGTGTTGCAACAAGAGAAAGTTTTAGAAAAAGATTAAGAGCTGGCGATCTAGATAATAATATTATTGAAATTTCAGTACAGGAAACTCCAACAATGCCGTCTTTTGAAATACCAGGAATGCAGGGTGGTGTTGGCATGGTTAGTATCGGGGACATATTTGGAAAAGGAATGGGTGGCAAAAAGAAAAAGAAAAAAATGACTGTAAAAGAGTCTTATATCTATTTAATTCAAGAGGAATCTGACAAATTAATCGATCAAGACCAAATAATTAAAGAAGCTAAATTCGCAGTAGAAAATAATGGAATTGTATTTCTAGATGAGATTGACAAAGTATCAGCGAGAAGCGAGAGGTCTGGAGCTGACGTGTCTAGAGAGGGTGTGCAGCGAGATTTATTGCCTCTAATTGAAGGTACAACGGTTAATACTAAACATGGTCCAATTAAAACAGATCACATACTATTTATTGCCTCAGGGGCCTTTCAGCTAAGCAAACCATCAGATCTTTTGCCTGAATTGCAGGGAAGATTGCCTATTAGAGTAGAATTGCAACCTCTTACCAAAGAAGATTTTGTTAAAATATTAAAAGAACCAGATAACAGCTTAATTAAACAATACATCGGATTAATGAAAACAGAAAACGTAGATTTAGAATTTACTGATGAGGGCATTGATTCAATTGCCGATATTTCTACTCACATTAATTCTACTATTGAGAATATCGGAGCAAGAAGATTGCATACTATTTTAGAAAAGGTTCTAGAAGACATTAGCTTTACTGCATCTGATAAAAGTGGTGAAAAAATAATTATTAACAAAGATTATGTTGAAAAAAATCTTGGTAAAATAATCAAAGATAAAGATCTCTCAAAATTTATTTTATAACTTTTTTAAAGTTACAATCATTGAACCGTCCCCACCCAAATTTACAGGACTAGATTCAATTGTATGAATGAAATCAGAATAGTTTTTTTTAATATAATCGGGTACTGCATATCGAAGTAAGCTTAGATCCTTTGAGGCATAGGGGTCATTCTCTTTATTAGAATGCAAACCCTTTCCTGTAATTAGTAAAATTCTTTTTATTTTTTTTTCTTTTGCAAAATCAAACAAATGATCAATCCTTTCAAATGCCTCAGCAATAGTATGACCATGCAAATCTACTCTTAAATCAAAATGTCTTTGATATTTTTGATCTTCTTTGGATGTTAGGTGTTTATCTTTGTCTTCGATTGATTGTGTTTCGGAAATAAACTTATTCCAAGTATCAATATCTTCTTGCGAAATCTTAGTGCTTCGTTTCTTTACCACTAGAATTTGTTTCAGCAGAAAGTTCGGTTAAATACCAAGTAGGGTTTTTATCTTTAAGGTCTCGCTCAAAGCTCCAAACATCTGTTGTTGTCTTTGTTTTTTCTGGATCTCCTTCTACAACATTACCCTGTTCATCTTTTAAACAAGTAATAATTTGACTAATAAATCTAGCAGTTACTTTATATTTTGTTTCTACATTGCTCACCTTATCTATAGAGAGCTTTTGAATGCCAATAAAAGTTAAATCTGACTTTAGTTTTTTTGCATTTCTTTCATCAATAATTTTTGCAAAATCTTCATATAATTTTTTAGATAATAAAGTTTTTAAAGTATTTTTATCACCCTTAGCGAATGAATTAATGATCATCTCATAAGCATATTCAGCACCTTTTAAAAAGGACGCCTCATCAAAAACTAGCTCTTTTGATTTTTCTTTTACTTCATTGACAAAAGAAAAGTTATCTTCTGTTTTGTTTGCAAAATTTGATTTGATAGGTGAGTTATCGGCTCCTTTTCCCAAAACATTGCGTAGTCGCAAAAAAATAAAGCCAGCAAGCATTGCTAACAAAATTATGTCAATATAACCAAAATTTTCGCTCATGTTTGAATTTTATAATTTAGTAATTATATGTAATAATAAATCATCTATATGCAATTAACACTATTAATTTTAATCTTTTTGCCGCTATTGGAAATCTATCTTATGATTAAGGTAGGTTCGATAATTGGCGCATTTAATACCATTTTTATAACTATTATTACTGCAATAGTTGGCATGTATTTTGCTAAACTTCAGGGTCTATCAACCTTAAAGTCTGCCCTTGAAAACTTAAGAGTTAATAAAAGCTCACTTACAGAAATTGTACATGGATTTTGTTTAGTAATTGCTGCCTTTTTATTAATTTTACCTGGTTTTCTTACTGATTTTTTTGGATTTTTATTACTAATACCTTATACAAGAAATTTAATTTTAAAAAACTTTTTTCCCAAAGCAAGGGATAATAATGTTGATATTATAGAAATTAACCCGGAGGAAATAGAAGAGCATGACAAATTTAAATAACGATTACGAAGTTGTAGCTAAATATATTAAAGATATATCCTTTGAAATTCCAGATCCTGATTGCTTTGTATCAGCTGCCGAAAAATTAAGCGAATACACAACTAAACTTGATCTAAGTAGCAAGCCATTTAAAAATAATTTAATCGAACTTAATTGTAAATTTATACTGGAAGCGCCTGAACATGTGGAAAAAAAAATATATGCTGATCTTTGTTTGGCAATTGTTTTTAAAATTAACAATAAAGAACTTACAACCGATCAAGTAAAAAAATTAATTTTAGTAACTATGCCAACTGAACATTTCCCATTTATGCAAGAAATGGTAACTCATCTTTTCCAAAAATCGGGCTTTAAAAACTTTGCTTTTAATAAAAAAATAAATTTTGAAGATTTATATAAACAACAATTTCCTACTTCAGCATAAAAGATTTAGGCACATGGTTTTTTAAAAACTCCCTGTGTAATTTAATTTCTTCTTCGGATGGGTAAACAATAATTTTTTTTCTATTTTGATTAATTTTTCTTGGTGCATTTTTTTCATTTATAGTTTCGGCCGTTTCTTGCAAATCTAACCAAGGTTCTTTTTTATCAAGTAATTCAATATAAACTTCTGTTAATAAATTACAGTCTATTAATGCCGAGTGCTTTTCTCTTACTGAAGTATCAATTTTAAATCTTTTACATAGCGCATCTAAACTTGCTTGAGAGCCTGGAAATTTTTGCCTTGCAAGAAAAAGCGTGTCCACCACTCTATCCTTGGGTATAGTCGGCAAGTCAATATTCTGCAGTTCTTTGTTTAAAAATGCCAAATCAAAATCTGCATTATGAATCACCAATTGAGAGTTTTTTACAAAAGCTAAAAAATCTTTTGCTACATCTTTAAAAGTGGGCTTATCTCTTAAGAATTCTCTAGTAATTCCATGTGTTTGGTAAGCTCCGTCAGAAATATCCATTTCAGGATTAACAAATACATGGAACACATTCTTGGTTGGAATTTGATTCTTTAGTTCCACACAAGCAATCTCGATAATTCTATCTGAGTTAAATGACAAACCTGTTGTTTCGGTATCTAATATTACTTCAAGCATATTATATTAATATTGTATCAATGGCTTTCTTAACTCTCAATCTTGTTTTTTGTGGATTAAAATTATTCTCAATAATAATGTCAGCAGCTAGCTTTTTTTGATCAGCAGGTATTTGGATCTTTTTCATAAGATCAATAATTTTTGGATTATATCCATCTCTTTTTTTCAATCTCTTCAACAGCAATTGTTTTTTTACATCTACAAAAACAATAACGTCTGTATCTTGGTTTAATTTATTTTCTAACAGTAAAGGCACGTCCAATATAACAGCTTTTTTTTTCTTATTTTTTTTTAAAAATAAATTCATATTTTTTCTAACTTCTGGGTGGATAATTGTAATAATTTTTTTAATATTTTTTATGTTTGATAAAACAATATTTGTAAGTTCAGTTTTTTTTAAAGGAAAAGTTCTAATAAACTTTGGAAAAATTTTTTTTAGTTTTAGAAAAATTTTTTTATTAGACGCATATAATTTACTAACTTCGAGATCAGCATTAAATAAAGGATATTTATTGCCTGCTAACAATTTTGAGATATATGTTTTTCCAGAGCCAATTTCTCCAACAACACAAATTTTAATCATTTATTATTTTTAATTAGGTTTATTAATTCTTCATCTATCTGCGGTTCTATACCCGTCCAAATTTTATAAGCTAATTGAGCTTGATATAAAAACATCATTAATCCATTAATGCTTTCATTCCCTTTGCTTTTAGCTTTTTTTAAAAAATTAGTTTGATCTGGATTGTAAATAACGTCGTAAAAAATAGTATTTTTTTTAATTGTTTCAAAATTGAAAGGAACCTGGTCTTGATTATTTAATCCTAGACTGGTTGAATTAATAACCAAATCAACAGGTATATTTTTGTATTCTAAATCTTCCCAAAGTATTTGCTTTAGGATGGGACCGAATTTATTTTTTAGTGCTTCAAACTTTTGATTAGTTCTATTAGAAACATAAATTTCTTCAAAATCTAATTCTTTAAGAGCAAAAATTATAGAAGGAGCGACTCCTCCAGCTCCGATCAATAACGCTGACTTCATTTTAATTTTAGAGATTTGTTTTTGTAAGGAAGATTTAAAACCAAAAACGTCTGTATTATCACCAATAATTTTATTATTTTTTTTATAGAGAGTGTTTACAGAATTGGTCGCTCTAGCAATTTCGGTAAGCTCATCTAACCAAGGTATAATTTTTTGCTTAAAGGGGACTGTGATATTGACTCCACTAATTTTATTCTCTCTCATTTCTTCAATAATTTGGGGAAGTTGTTTTTCATCAAGTTGTTTTTTTTCATATTTTGCTGGTATTTTATCTCTGCTAATCCAATAATTATGCACCAGTGGGGACAGGGAATGTTTTATTGGATTTCCTATAACTAAAAAATTCTTCATACGTTTTGTTGTTGAAAATAATTGGTTACAGCTACAATGGGCATGCCAAGAATTGAATTTACATCTCCATCTATTTTTTCAAAAAGATTTTTTCCATGCGACTCTATTTGATAAACACCATATTTTTTCATAATCTCAAAGCTCACTAAATCTAAATAATTTTTAATTTCATCACCAGTTAATTGTTTCATTTTTAAAACAGAAGTTTCGTGATGATGCCAAACCATACTTCCGTTTTTGGAAACACAAACAGCGCTATGCAGTTTGTGCGTTTTTCCATTTAATTTTTTTAATATTATTTGAGCCTCCTCAACATTTTCTGGTTTGCTAATACATTCCCCATCTAAATCCAAAACTTGATCAGCACCCAATACAAAAGCATTGGGAAATTTAGCACTAATTCTATTGGCCTTGTGCTCTGCTAGGCTTTTAGAAATAGCAACACAACTGGCTTTGTTGGCTTGCATTGATCTTTTTATTTCCTCCTCATCCACCCTAGAAATTTCTGTTATAATTTCAAAACCATGCTCTTCTAAAATTTGTTTTCTTATCTCGCTTTGGGAGGCTAAAATTATTTTATTAATCATTTATTGTGTTTAATTTCATACATTTTAACTATTGCTGCAGCCGTTTCTTCCACAGACTTCCTGGTTACATCAATGGTTGGAATTTTGTGTGAGGCAAACAATTGTTTAGATTTAATTGTTTCGTCTTTTATAAATTCAATATTTGCATAATCATGCTGCTTGTCATTTAATAAGTTCATTCTTGTTTTTCTAATATCAGCCAATCTTTCTGGATCTATAAACAGTCCAACCAAAAGTGCTTTTGATGAAAAAATATAATCAGGAAGCTTCTGATGAGAAACCAATGGAATATTTGAAGTTTTAAAACCCTTTTCTGCAAGATAGATAGAGGTTGGGGTTTTGCTTGTTCTGCTAACGCCCAACAATATTATATCTGATTCAATCATGGTTTCCAATTGCTGACCATCATCATGTGCGAGGGTAAATTGTATAGCCTCTATTTTTTTATAATACTCTAAATTAAGTTCGTGCTGTCCACTTGGTCTTCTGGTTGCTTTTTTTCCAAAAAGATTTTCAAACTGGGGAATGAGATGATCCAAAACACCAAAGCAAGGAATATTGTGAGATTTGCATTCGTTTTTAATAAAGTTGGAAGTTGAAGATTCAACCAGGGTATAAATAACAATTGGATTTTCAGTTTTTCTACAATGTTCCATAAGTTGTGCAGTTTGTGCGCTAGTTCTGATAAATGAAAAATGCTGAATAGAAAATTCCATATCGCGGAATTGTGCTTTAATAGCTAAAAATATTCTATCTAGCGTCTCGCCAGTTGAATCGGATACTAAAAAGAAGTTATATTTCCTGTTCATAAGCCTGTTAATAAATATCTATAACCTAAATCAATACATTTATCATCATTGGCCAAAGAGCTAGTGATGTTTTGATACCTGCTTTTCATATAATTATTAGATTTTATTAAAAAAATTTTAAAAACTTAATTTTGTTTATAAGTGTTAAATTTGTTAGAAATTGATAAAATTGATAAGGGCTTATTATGTATAACGTGTTAATAAAAAGTTAACCACCATACTAACCGCACCTACCAATACCAATACTTATAATTAACTATTATATATATGAGTTCATTAATTCAAAAATCTTTAAAAAAAACAAGGCCTATTTGGCTCATGAGACAGGCGGGTAGATATTTACCAGAATATCAAAAAATAAGAAAAAAACAAAAAAACTTTATAAATTTTTGTTTAAACATTCATGATGCAACAGAAGTTACATTGCAACCGGTCAAAAGGTATAACTTAGATGCAGCAATTATATTTTCCGATATTTTGGTCATACCCTATGCATTAGGACAAGAAGTAAACTTCAAAGAAAATATTGGACCAGTGCTTGGAGACTTTAAAATAGAAAATTTTAAAAAAATAAAAGAAAAGGAATTTATTAATAAAATAAAAAATGTTTATTTAGCAATAAAAAAAACAAGAAAAAAACTTAATAGAAATAAAACGTTAATTGGTTTTGCAGGATCTCCATGGACTATTTTGGTTTATATAATTAATAAACAATCACCAAAAAAAAATAAAATTTATAAAGAAATACTGAAAGACAAAAAACATATAAAACAATTATTAAAAATAATAGAAAAATTTATTATCATTCATATCAAAGAACAAATAAAAGCAGGAGCAGATACGATACAGTTGTTTGATAGCTGGGCCGGTCTTTTAAAGCAAGAGGATTTAAATTTTTTTTGTTTTCAACCAACCAAAAGAATAATTAAAAAAATCAAACAACAATATCCTCGAATATCTATAATATGTTTTCCAAAGGGAATTGGAGAACAAATAAGTAAATTTTGTAAAATTGTTAAACCGGATGTTTTAAATATTGATAGCAAAATTAATCCTGATTTTGTTAATAAGAAAATTAATAAAAATATAATTATTCAAGGAGGAATGGATCCTAAATTTTTATTAGCAAAAACAAAAATGTTAAAAAAGAAAGCTGAATTTTATTTAAAAAAATTTAAGAACAGAAATTATATCTTTAACCTGGGGCATGGTGTGGCCAAAGAAACCAAACCCAATGCTGTTCAAGACTTAGTTAACATAGTAAAAGCCTTTAAATGAACAACCATTTAGAAAAAATTAATCATCCCAAGGTTAATTACGGAAAAACAGGGGTTTTAATAGTTAATCTGGGAACGCCCGATAGCACAGGATGGCTAGATATTAGGCGCTATTTAAAAGAGTTTTTATCAGACCGAAGAGTTATAGAAACAAACCCAATTGTATGGTGGGTTATTTTACGCTTAGTTATTCTTAATTTCCGCCCCCACAAAACTGCAAAAGCATATAAAAAAATTTGGATGAAAGAAACCAATGAGTCGCCCCTTCGTTTTTATACCAGATCACAAGCAGAAAAATTAATTCATAGGCTTCAATCCAATCATGATGTGATAGTTGATTATGCAATGCGTTATGGTAACCCAAGCATTAAATCAAAACTCAATTTATTAAAGCAACGTGGTTGTGAAAAACTAATTGTGCTCCCCCTTTATCCCCAATATGCTGCTGCCACGACCGCAACAGTTTGTGATGAAGTATACAGATGCCTTATGACAATGAGATGGCAGCCTAGCTTACAAATTATCCCCCATTATGAGTCAGAGCCTTTATATATTGCTGCCTTGTCCAATAGTATTAAACAACATTTGGAAAAGTTAAATTGGAAGCCAGATATTATTCTTTCCTCATTTCACGGAATTCCTAAAAAATATTTTGATCAAGGAGATCCTTACCAATGTTATTGTCATAAAACTAATCGATTATTAAAAGAGCATTTTGGCAACTCTATTCCAATAGAAATTTCCTTTCAGTCCAGATTTGGTCCTGCAGAGTGGCTTCAGCCATATACAGACAAAACCCTAGAGAAGCTGGCGAAGGAAGGTAAAAAAAATATTGTAATGATTTGTCCTGGCTTTGCTTCAGATTGTGTGGAGACGCTTGAAGAAATTGAGATGGAGGGACAGGCAACTTTTAAGGAGCATGGGGGAGAAAACTTTTCTATGGTACCATGTTTAAATGATAGCGAAGATCATATAAATCTTTTAGAATACTTAATAAAAAAACATATTGTTTAAATGAATATTTATTTATTACTCAAGGCCCTGCATATTATCGCAATTATCGCCTGGATGGCTGGCCTTTTGTATTTACCGAGAATTTTTGTTTATCATTGTCAAACCTCCTATGGCTCCGAGTCCCATGAAAAGTTTGTCCAAATGGAATATCGATTGTTAAAATATATTATGAACCCAGCGATGATAATATCTTGGATTTTGGGAATCGCTCTTTTGCTTCAGCTAGGTCATCAGGCTTCGACGCAGTTTTGGTTGCAAGCCAAATTGGTTTTGGTTTTGGCCATGTCTGGTTTTCATGGTTTTCTAGGATCTTGCAGAAAAAAATTTGAGGCGAATACTAATCAAAGAACAGAAAATTTTTATAGGTTAATAAATGAAATTCCAACTGTTTTGATGATTATCATCGTTTTTCTCGTAATCTTTAAACCAATCTAGTCTTGCAAAATACTTAAGATCTATTATATAATCACCTAAGTCATAAAAATTTCCTTAATAATGAACCTCCAAGAATTAAAAGATAAGTCTCCAGCAGATTTAATATTAGAAGCAGAAAAACTGGGTATTGAAAATCCTAGTACGATGCGAAAGCAAGAAATTCTTTTTGCTATTCTAAAAAAATTTGCTGAAAAAAACGAACAGATAACTGCAAGCGGTGTACTAGAAACATTACAAGACGGTTTTGGTTTTTTAAGAGCAATGGAGTCCAATTATTTACCTGGTCCCGATGATATTTATGTAAGCCCAAGTCAGATCAAAAGGTTTGGTTTGAGAAAAGGTGACACGGTTGAAGGAGAAATTAGAGCTCCTAAAGAACAAGAAAGATATTTCGCTCTTTTAAAAGTGAATAAAATTAATTTTGAAGATCCTGAAAAAACAAGAAATAAAATAAATTTTGATAATTTAACTCCTCTATACCCACAAGAAAAAATAAAATTAGAAGTAGAAAATACAAAAATTGAAAAAAAAGCTGATGTTACAACAAGATTAATAGATTTAATTGCTCCTATCGGAAAGGGTCAACGATCGTTAATTGTTTCTCCTCCTAGAACCGGAAAAACAGTAGTTTTACAAAACATAGCTCACTCGATAACGACCAATCATCCAGAAATATATTTAATAGTTTTATTAATTGATGAACGACCAGAAGAAGTTACGGATATGCAACGTTCGGTTAAAGGAGAGGTGGTGAGCTCTACTTTTGATGAACCAGCAATGCGCCACGTTCAGGTTGCTGAAATGGTTATAGAAAAAGCTAAGCGTTTGGCAGAACATAAAAAAGATGTGGTCATTTTATTAGATTCTATTACGAGATTAGGAAGAGCCTACAATGCTGTAGTGCCAAGTTCTGGAAAAGTATTAACTGGTGGTGTTGATGCAAATGCATTGCAAAGACCAAAAAGATTTTTTGGTGCCGCACGAAATATAGAAGAGGGAGGCTCTTTAACTATTATATCAACTGCTTTAATTGAAACAGGATCTAGAATGGACGAGGTTATTTTTGAAGAGTTTAAAGGAACGGGTAATTCAGAGGTAATTATGGATAGAAAAGTTGCTGATAAGAGAATTTATCCTGCCATTGATATAACCAAGTCAGGGACAAGAAAAGAAGAACTTCTTTTAAGTAAAGATGAGTTGGCCAAAATGAATGTTTTGCGAAGAATTATAAATCCTATGGGAACCATGGATGCCGTTGAATTTATGATAGGCAAATTAAGAGAGACAAAAAATAATGCAGAATTTTTTGACTCTATGAATAAATCTTAATTATTTTTTTATTTTTCTTGCTTCTTCCGGAAGCATGATGGGAATACCGTCTTTAACCGGATAGGCTAGTCCAGATTTTTTTGCAATTAGCTCTTGCTTGTCTTCATCATAAATAAGCTTTTCTTTTGATAAAGGACATACCAACATAGAAATTAGCCTTTTATTCATTGCCATATCAATGAATTTTTTTTCCAGAATCTTGACCATTACCCAAGATGTAAAAATTAATTATTTGGTTTAAAATATTATTTCTTTCTTCAATAGAAGTAGTTTCTAATAATCTTTGTTTTTCACCAATTGTGAACGGGCATATCATGGCCAGAGAGTTAATAAGTTGGCTTGGTTCGACTTTTTCGACGATGCTCCAGTCAGTAGAAAGTTGAAACATTTTAAAAAATTTTTTTGTTTTATCAATTAATTCTAATAATTGTTCTTGATCAATATTTTTTTCTTTTTCTTCTTCTAATAAATCTTGTTCATATTCAGCATAAGAAACTTTAAAAGTTCGATATAGCTTTTCAGTTGGAATTTCTTCGATAATTTTAAATCTTGTTACTCCTTCTAAATTAATTAAATATCTACCGTCTGGTGTTGAGGTGTGTTTTTGTATTATTCCCACACATCCTGTGTCAAATACAGCTGGCTTTTCTTTAGAAACAATTTGAATATTTGGCTGAGTTATGCCAATAAATTTTTTTTTAGACAAGGCATCCTCTGTCATCTGTTTGTAGCGAGGCTCAAATATATTTAAGGGCAATACTGTTCCAGGAAAAAAGATAGTGTTAGGCAAAGGGAACACAGGAATATCTTCTGGTATATTTTCTAATGTAATTTTGTTTTTTTTCATTTAATATT
>VTPF01000083.1 GCA_008638025.1 Pelagibacteraceae bacterium
AATTCTGTTAATGAAAATGTAAATTTTGATCCCACAATTAAAGATGGAAAATGCACTACTGGTTTGAAAGTAAACAAAACAAATTGGGCAAACAAAATTGATACAGCGCCTTTTTATGCTTATGGGGTAACATGTGGAATCACTTTCACTTTTGGTGGCTTAAGAATTAATAATAAAGGACAAGTGCTAAATAAAGTGATGAAACCAATCAAAGGACTGTACGCTGCTGGAGAGATGGTGGGTGGAATATTTTATTTCAATTATCCAGGAGGAAGTGGCCTAACTTCTGGAGCGGTCTTTGGAAGATTAGCTGGTAAATTTGCTGCTAAGCACTAAAAGGCGATTTGATTTTAAATTGATCGCTCAGCTTATTTAAGTCTTTAACAATATCAGGCGTAAGTGAGATACCTTCTTTTTTATTTTTTAGCATTTTTCGATATTCAGGTTCACCTGGATGCAATATTTCATCAAAACCTTTTGCACGTTTTAATTTCTTAACTTTATTAATTCCATATTTCATTTTTTTTAGAAAATTATTTTTATTCTGAAACAAATCAGCTTTGAGACAAATCATAAAATGACCTACGTTTGCTGGACCGGAAAAATCATTGATAGCATTTTTAACTTCGCCACTATGATTTGCACCTGTGAAAATTCCAGCAACTATGTCCATCATCCAAGAAATACCAGCACCTTTCATGCCGCCAAAGGGGAGCATAATTCCTTCAAATGCTTTAGCACCATCATCCGTTGGCTTTCCAAATTTATCCAAAGCCAAACCGAAAGGTATTTTGTCACCTCTTTGTGCAGCAAATTTTAATTTACCCCTGGCAACAGAAGAAGATGCCATATCTAAAATAAAAGGATTGTCTTTATTGTTTGTTGGACATCCAAATGCAAAAGGACTAGTTCCAAAGTGAGCAGCCATGGCTCCATGTGGTGGTAAGGCTTTAGATGCATTGGTAAATACCCATGCTAAACAATTATTTTTAGTTGCTTGTTCTAAATAGTTTGCTGCCATTCCAAAGTGGTTACTATTGTATACTCCTGCAATACCCACACCAAATTTTTTGGCAGCTTGTATACATTTCTGCATTGCCAAATTCGATGTAATAAATCCAATTCCATTATCACCATTAACGTGAAAAATATTTTTTTGTATTGTTTTAAATTTTATATTTGGTTTTGGTTTTGCAGCTTTATTTAAAATTCTATTGCAATACACAGATGTTCTCACTACTCCATGAGACCACACTCCTCTTAAGTCAGCATTAACCAAACCATTAGAGACAATATCTGCATGTGCTTTGGATAAATTACATTTTTGAAAAATTTGAGATATAAATTTTTGCAAAATAGTTGCTTTAATTTTTACTATTTTTTTATTTTTTTTTATGCTCATCTATAATTTTGTAAGTTTTTCCTGTGATTACATCTGTGCGTGTCGCACGTGAATTTGCGTAAGTCCAGTATATTTTTAAGTTTTGTTTTTTTTTATTTATAAATCTATGGGGTATTTTTGCAGGTATCCAGCTGACGTCCCCGGCATTAAGTATGTATTTTTTATAATTAATCTCGGCTACTGCAGTTCCTTCCATAATTAGCACAGCTTCTTCGCAGTTATGATAATGCAGGTTAATAGATTTGTTTTGAGGTATAAGAGTTGTGCCGCTAATTAGAGATTTAGAGCCAGTTTTGTTGCTAATAAACACTTTAGTTCTTACCGTTCCAAATCTTCGAATAGATTTAATTTTTTTTTCTTTTAGAATTTTTTCTTTTAGTGACATTTTTTGTTTAATTTTTATTATTTATATATAACTACTTTTTAAATGAATAATCTAAAATTTTTAGTATTGGAAGGTGATGGTATTGGGCCAGAAATTACCAAAGCGTCTATTGAAGTTTTAAAAGCTTCTTTAAATAAATATAATATTAAACTTGAACTTTTGTATGAGGATATTGGTTTTGTTTCGCTTAAAAAATACAAAACTACTTTTAGAAGTGAAATATTAAAAATTGCTGAAGAATGTGATGGTATTATTCTAGGTACCTGTTCTCACAATGACTACCCAGCTGTAAATGAAGGAGGATTAAATCCTTCTGGTGTTATTAGAAAATATTTTGATTTGTATGCAAATGTTAGACCAGCAAAAAATAGATTAGGAAAGTCTACAAGATTTCCAATGGGTATTGATTGTATTGTCATGAGAGAAAATACCGAAGGGTTTTATTCTGATCGTAATATGTATTTAGGAGTTGGTGAGTTAATGCCAACAAAAGATGTTGCTATATCCATTAGAAATATCACGAGAAAAGGATCCACGCGAATTGCCGAAATAGGTTTTCAATATGCACAAGAAAGGCGAAAAAAATTAGTCGCAATACATAAAGCAAACGTATTAAGGTACAGTGATGGTCTTTTCCTAGAATGCGTTAGAGAAGTTGCAAAAAAATATCCTGACGTTGAATATAAGGAACAAATTGTAGATTCAATGTCAGCATTGCTCATCAGAGATCCTTCAGTCTTTGATGTAATACTGGCAACAAATTTATTTGGAGATAATTTATCAGACGCCGCTTCAGAAATTGCTGGTGGACTTGGTTTAGCAGAGTCAATTAATGCGAGTGATAAATTCTGTATAGCCCAAGCTCAACATGGGTCTGCACCAGACATTGCTGGAAAAAATATTGCAAACCCAGTTTCAATGATAGGATCGGTGGCAATGTTATTAGATTGGCTTGGAAAAAAAAATAATAATGACCAACTAAAAAAAATATCGCAAATGATAGAAGGTGCAATTGATAAAACAATTATAAACCCAGATACAAGAACAACCGATATTGGTGGTAAATTATCCACTACTGAATTTACAAAAAAATTAATTGAAAATTTATAGTTAATCATTATTTTTAGTTTATGGAGATATTAAAAAATAAAATTATAGAAAATTGTGTTTGGAAAGTTTCTGATTTTAAAGATGAAAATGAATGGACGTTTACTTTCACAGATAAGCATTTAATTGAATTAGAAAGCGCAGCAAAACAAATAATTGAACAAAAATTAGCACCCACATCTTTTTCTAAAAAAGATTTTGTTTTAGATTCCTTAACCGAAGTTTTAAATCAGCAATTAGATATATTACAGAATGGTAGAGGTTTTATTCGTTTAAGAGGGTTAAATCCAAAAAAATACGACGATCTTACAATCCAAACAATTTATTGGGGCATTTGTAGTTATTTAGGCACCGGCATTCCTCAAAATTCTATGGGAGAATTAATGAGCGGTGTTAAAGATTATGGTGATAAAATTAAAAGTGACAATCCATATAGAGAGGGGATTAGGTTGCACAGAACAACCGCAAAAATTGATGCTCATACAGATAGTTGTGATCATGTTGCTTTATTATGTATTAGAAAAGCAAAGGAAGGTGGAGAGAGCGGTGTAGTGAGCGCTCTTTCTATTTATAATGAAATTTTAAAAAACAAACCTGAGTATTTAGAACCTTTGTGCAAAGGTTTTTATATTGATTT
>VTPF01000084.1 GCA_008638025.1 Pelagibacteraceae bacterium
ACATATTAATAAGATAATAAAATATAAAAATGAGCGATAACAAATCAAAAAAAAACAAAATCACTGCAAAAGCTAGCCTTAAATCAGACGATAAAAACAAAATTGAAACTAGTAAAACTGAAGTAGATTCGAATCAAAAAAACGTAAATTCAAATTCTAATAATACAAATAGCAAAGCAACCAACAATCAAAGTAAAGAAGAGGCTACAAGCAATATGCAATATCCAGACTTAACACAATTTAACGAGATCTTTCAGAATAATATAAAAATTTATAACAATTTAATTTCATCAAATTTTTCTAACTTTGGAAAAGGTTCTAAGGATTCTGCCAAAACAGCTGGTGGAGAATTTGGAATCCAAGATTTATTAAAGTCAATTAATCCGACTACAAGTAAAATTATGGAGAGTTTAGAAAAATTTACTAGTGAAATTGGAAAAAATCCAACTGTATATTATGACAATATAGGAAAATGGTTAACTCAATTAACAGCTTTAAATTTTTACTTTGTATCAAGACTGTCAAATCAAAACGCTACACCCCCAATCAAAGAAGACAAAACGGACAAAAGATTTTCATCGAATGAATGGCAACAAAATTTATTTTTTGATTTTATCAAACAATTTTATTTAATTACATCTCAAATGCTAGATAATCTGGTTGAGTCTGTTCAGTTTCCAGATCCTAAGCAAAAAGCTTTAATGCAATTTTATATTAAACAATTAAATATGGCTATGTCCCCAAGTAATTTTGTTTTCACCAATCCAGATGTAATGCTAGCAACATTTAAGGAGAATGGTGAAAATCTGGTACGAGGATATAATAATTTTAGAGAGGATTACTTAAAGCATCCAAATAAATTTTTTATATCTCAAACAAAATTTTCTGATTTCAAAGTGGGAGAAAATTTAGCAACTACGCCTGGAAAAGTAATTTTTAAAAATGAAGTATTTGAGTTAATTCATTACAAACCAGAAACAGAAACGCAATTTGAAAAACCATTACTTATTGTTCCCCCGTTTATAAATAAATTTTACATCATGGATTTAAATGAAAAAAAATCAATGATGAAATATTTAGTTGAAAATAAAATGAATACATTTTTAATCTCATGGAAAAATCCAAGTATTGAGAGTAAAAATTTTGGTTTTGAAGAATATATTGATAATGGAGTTTTAAAAGCAATTGAAGTTGCTTGTGAAGAGACAGGATCTAAAGAAATTAATTTAGCTTCTTACTGTGTAGGTGGAACTTTAGTTGCAATGGTACTTGCTTACTTAGAGCAAAAACCAATTCCATATAAAATCAATTCATCAACTTTTTTTGCAAGCCTAATTGATTTTGCAGAGCCAGGTGATCTTGGTATTTTTATTACCGATGAACAAATTAAAGCAATTGAAGATCAAATGAATAGCGTTGGATATTTTGATGGAAAAAATATGGCTGCAGCATTCAATTTTTTAAGACCTGGTGACCTGTACTGGAATTATGTGGTTAATAACTACCTACTTGGAAATCAGCCTACAGCTTTTGATATGCTGTATTGGAATAGCGATTCAACAAGGCTACCGGCAAAACTTCATAGCGATTACTTACGATCCATGTATTTACACAATAAAATCGTGAAAAAAGAATACAAATTCAAAGATTTGATTTTAGACCTGAGCAAAATCAAAACTCCTATGTTCCATGTTGCAACGACTGAAGATCATATTGCTCCATGGAAATCGGTATTTTCAGGACTAAAAAATTATAGCAATCAATGCAAATTTATTTTGGCTAACTCTGGTCACATTGCAGGAATTATTCAGGGCAAGGATGCTAAGCCTGGTAAACAATATTTCTATGATAATGAAAAAATCACCGTCCAATCTCCTCCAACTGATTGGCTGGATAGCGCGTCAAAAAAAGATGGATCATGGTGGCCTCAATGGATTAGCTGGTTAGAACAATTCTCAGGTAAAAATAAAAAAATTAATGAAATTAATTTAAATAAATTTAAAGAATTATATCCTGCACCAGGAAAATATGTGGTTGAGCAATAATCATGATCGCAATTAAAAAATATTCTAATCGAAGGTTATATAATACGGAAACTAGTTCTTATATTACACAAGATGACATTGTAAATTTAATCAAAGAAAAAACTCCATTTCAAATCACAGATGTAGATACTAAAAAAGATATTACTTCATCAATTTTAATGCAAATTCTTTTAGAGAAACAAACAGCTGGAACTAATTTAATACCTGAAGAATTTCTTAAACAAATTATTATTTTTAATGAAAATAATCAATCAGCCGATATGTTTGGTTTTTTGAGCAATGTTTTAAATTTTGCTAATTCTAAAAATATATTTACTGAGGGATTTGGTGGAATGATGAAGTTTAATCCTTTTGATTTTCAAAAGTTTTTTGAATTTCCAATGTCTCAAAGTTCAAGCAACAAGCCAAAAGAAAATATCCCGAGTGGTAAAAAAGAAGAGACGACTGATATCAATGCTCTTTCTAAACAGCTACAAGAATTACAATCGCAAATTGAGAAAATGAAAAAAGCTAATTAAACAATAAAGGCTTACCAAACTTTTCTTCTACTAATTGCTCATCCCAAACGCAAACATTACCATTAACAATGGTTCCATGCAGTGTAGCCTTTACTTTCCATCCATCATAAGGAGTCCACTTGCAATTACTAGCGATCCAATCATTGGTAATGGTGAATTCTTTGTTCATATTCATAATAGTCAAATCTGCAAAATATCCTTCTTTAATATAACCTCTTTGTTTTATCCCAAATAATTTACAAGGATTTTCTGAAAGCAAACTAATTACTTTTTCCAGCTTTATTTTCCCTTCTCTAAAATGTTTTAACATTAAAAGAAAAATAGTTTGAACTCCTGGCATTCCAGATGGACTAGCTGGATAAGCCTGCATTTTTTGCTCCTTTGTATGAGGAGCATGATCAGAACCAATAACATCAACGGTTCCATCCAAAACCCCCTTCCAAATACCTTCCATGTGTTGCTTTTCTCTTACAGGAGGATTCATTTGTACAAAAGTTCCCTTTTCATCATAACAATCCGGTGCAAATAAACTAAGATGATTAGGTGTTGTTTCAACGCTTACAATATCTTTATAATCCCTCAAAAAATCTATCTCATCTTTAGTAGAAACATGAAGAACATGAATTCTTTTATTCAATGATTTAGCAAATTTAGCCACTTTGATCGTTGAAGTCATTGCTGTTTCAACATTTCTCCAAACATAGTGAGACCTTACATCGCCATTAATGATTTTATCTTTCCTCGCATTAAGCAAATTCTCATCTTCGGAATGAATAGAGACAATTCTTGGTGCGTTTTTAATGACCTGCTCAATATATTTATCATCTTTTACAAGCAAGTTACCCGTCGACGATCCTATGAACATTTTAATTCCGCAACAACCCTCTAAATCTTTAGTAACTTCCAAAGAAGAAGAATTATTTTCAGTTGCACCATAATAAAAAGCATAATTGCTATAC
>VTPF01000085.1 GCA_008638025.1 Pelagibacteraceae bacterium
ATTACCAAATATATAAAATTTAACGATTTTAAAAATAGCTTAGATTTTGTTAATCAAGTATCTAATATTGCTGAGAGCGAAGGACATCATCCAGACCTATCGTTTGGTTGGGGTTATGCAAATATAACAATTTTTACACATGCAGTGAAAGGATTAACTGAAAGTGATTTTATACTTGCTGCCAAGATAGATCAAATTAGTGTTTGAAATTTCGAGTGCCTGTAAATACCATGGAGATACCCGCTTTATCTGCAGCATCAATTACTTCTTGATCTCTAATAGATCCTCCGGGCTGAATAATGGATTGAACGCCAAGTTTTATTAATTCTTCTAGTCCATCCGCAAAGGGAAAAAATGCATCCGATGCAGCCCCACAATTATTAAGGTCATGTGCAAAAAATTTTTTAGCATGATCACATGCAATTTCACTGGATCCAACCCTACTAGTTTGTCCAGCACCAATTCCTAAAGTTTGATTATTTTTTGCAATTACAATTGCATTAGATTTTACATGTTTACAAATTTGATTAGCAAATAATAAATTTTCTATTTCTTGTTTTGTTGGTTTTTTTTTCGTAACAATTTTTAAATCTTTTTCAGATATTATTTTTGTGTTTTCATCTTGAGCTAAAAAAGTTTTTTGTAAGAAGGTTAAGTGTTGAGTTTGATTTTTTTCTGGGAAATTATATTTTAATACTCGTAAGTTTTTTTTTTGAGCTAAAATTGTAAGAGCTCCATCTGTGATTTCTGGAACCAAAATTACCTCATAAAAGGTTTTGGTAAGTTCTTCTGCTATTTCTTCGTTTATGTTGTAATTAAAGGCTACAACACCCCCAAAAGCACTCACAGGATCGCCGCTAAGGGCCTTTAAATAGGCATTTTTCTTATTTTGGTCTATTGCACAGCCACAGGGGTTATTATGCTTAATAATAGCACAAATTTGATCTTTTTTATCAAAATCAGTGACTAAATTATAAGCACTGTAGCTATCAAGATAGTTATTGTGACTAAGCTCTTTTCCTTGGAGCTGTTTCAATTGAGAAAAACCAGTATGCGCGCTTGGTATTTCGTAAACAGAACTTTCTTGATGTGGATTTTCTCCATATCTTAACTGAGATACTAATTTTCCACCAATCGTTTTTTTATCAGAGAATTTTTCATTATTAGACTGGTTCATCCAATTCGAAATCATAGAGTCATAATAAGCAGTTTCATTAAAAGTTTGATTAGACATCTTGCTTCTAAAATCTAAATTTGTAGATCCATTGGTTTCTTCCATCATGTTTATAAATTCTTTATAATATTTTATAGATGGTAAAACGGTTACATGTTTAAAGTTTTTTGCTGCAGAACGAAGCATTGAGGGTCCACCAATATCAATATTTTCGATTAACACTTCTTTGCTTGATTTTGGATCTAAAAGTTTTTCTTCGAAAGGATATAAATTTACTATGACTAAATTGATTTCCGGAATATGATTGTTAAACATTGCTTCTTTGTGTTTATCTTTATCAATATCTCCTAATAACCCACCATGAATTTTAGGATGAAGAGTTTTGACTCGTCCATCCATAATTTCGGGAAATCCTGTGTAGTTAGAAATTTCTGTACAATTAAATCCCTTATCTTTTATAAATTTATAAGTTCCACCGGTACTAATAATTTCAACTTTAAATTTTGTTAAAGTATTAAGAATATCTTCTAGATAATTTTTATCAGAGACGGAAATAAGTGCTCTGGTTATTTTTTTTAATTCCATTAATTATTTAATTTATAAAGGTTTAATTGGTTTTTTCTAGAGACCATATAATTTTGTTTATTTCTTGTTTTAAAGTTCCTTCAATTACAATACAGGTCGTTTCTTGGACCTTTTCTTTTTCAGCAAAATAAAGGCTATTTTCAATCTTTACATCTTGATTTTTACATTGAAATTTCCATCCCTGATTTTTTATGCTTATCAAAACATCACCACCATTAGTTTGGATTAACCTTGCATCGGGCATTACATGAAATCGTAAGGAAAAATTTAAAAAAGCGTATTCATTTTTGGCCACCGAAATCGTGTCTACTCCGTTTAATAAAGTTTCTTCCCCATTTAGAACTAAGTGTCTTTCAAATAAAGTCGCATATTTTTGTTCATAACCATTATGGGCTGCACGCAAAGTTGCAACAACTTTATCTTGAGAAAATTCTTTTTTAATTATTTTTGATTTTTCTAATAAGGCGTTTCCATAATATTTTCTTAGTAGAGGGCTTTTTTGAAACTGGCATGAAGAAGTATCGTTTATAACCAGGGAAGATTGTGCTGCAGTTGATTGAGATATATAAGCAAGTTCTTTAGAAAAATTATTTGCAGAACCTGTATTGGTAATAATTTTAACACCTGCATTTAATAACTCAAAGGAAAGACAACCAGCTTGATAATTTTGTGCAAATTCGTCTGGAGGAGGATTGTTTGCATCCATTATAATTTCTAGTTTTTTAATTTTTCCAAATAAAAAATTAGTTTCATTATTATCAGAATTAAATTTATAACCTTTCAGTTTTATAAATTGTAAAAAATTAGTGCAGTCATAATGTTTTGCTCCATTGAATAGTGGCAAAGTATTATTAGAATAAAGAAGGGAGAAAAGATTTTTCCCAATAATTTCAATAAAATCCTCCAACGTTTCAGGCACCGGATTTTGTGAAGTTCTTAAACTTTCTTTTATAATGATAAGATGGTGTAATAACCAAAACTGATCTTCTAAATTTTTACTTTTAATTAAACCTTGTTTATCGAGTACATCTTTAATTTGATCATTAAGTTTTTTCAGAGATGAGTCTAATAATTTTTTATAGCCTTCAAAGGCCGTGCTTACCAAAATAAGTGAAAAAGTGGCTAAAATTCTATCTATTTTGCTTCTAATAAGTGATAGATTTTTGGAAAGATGTAATGCTTGTTTTAAAACAATATTAGTAATTTTACTTCTGAATATTAAATCTTCGTTTCGTATAGTTATAGGAGCGCTGGTAATCCAAAAAATTAATCGATAAGCTATAGTGGTTGGGTGCCAAATATCAGACTTATAATTAGAATAAAGATCTAACCATTCTTGAATAATAAACTTACTTAATTCTTTGTCCTTTTTAATATCAATAAGAGGTAACCAAGAAAATTTGTGTAGATCGTTAATTTTATTTTTTTTTAAAGTATTAATTTTCCAAATATTTTTCTTAAACTGTTTAGCTAGTAAATAGTTTTTATTGTCCTTGTCTTGTAGTTCAGCAAGAACATGAATATTGTGAATATCATAAATTCTTGCAACAGGTTCAATTTTAAGTGACTTATTATAAAATTTAGAATTAAAATAAATATTTCTGATTTGTTCTTTGCCATATCTCCACAAAGCAGTCAGCCATAATTTAATAAAACTAACTTTCATTTATAATTTTAACAATTTCTTAACTTTGTGATATTGTCCCTTAGATTTCCATTGTTGTTAAACAAAGTAGTT
>VTPF01000086.1 GCA_008638025.1 Pelagibacteraceae bacterium
AGCTTGTGAAACGATATTTTCTGAAGCAATTAATTCAAGATGTGTTTTTTGGCGATCAAGTTCTTTTGTAATAGATAAATATAAATCAGGGTCTGATTCTTTGAGACTTTTATTGAAAAAGTTATTTATAAAAATTTTTTCTTGAGACATATATTAACCTAGTAGCTTGACTCTTCTTAAATGTCTATCGCCTTCAAATTTTGTGACTAGAAATGACATTATAGATTTAATTGCTATTTTCTTTGAAATAAGCCTTGAGCCAATACAAATAACATTTGCATTATTATGAAGTCTAGAAAGTTTAGATGCATTTACTGAATTTACCAATGCTGCTCTGATACCTTTGTGTCTATTAGCAGCTATAGACATGCCAATTCCTGATCCACAAACTAAAATCCCAATATTTTTTGAGTTAATTTTCTTACAAAGATTTTTTGCGAAAATTGGGTAATCGACTGAATTAACATCATTATATGTTCCAAGGTTTTTTATTTTAAATTTTTTTTTCTTTAATTCAGTAATGATATTTTCTTTTAAAGAAAAACCAGCATGATCGGAGGCTATTATTATGTCTTTAGTAATAAAATTTGATTTACGGGGCATTGACGACTAGATATATACAAGAAAGGTCCAAAAACTACAACATTTGGTATATATTTATGGGTATTATGAACTAAAAGAATATCTCAAGTATTAATTATAAAAATGTATCCGCTTACCAGACTTAGAAGAACAAGAATAAATGAATGGTCTAGAAGACTTGTGCAAGAAAATAATATCTCAAGTTCTGACCTGATATTGCCAATATTTATAAAGGATGGAAAAAACATTACTGAAGAAATACCATCCATGCCTGGTGTTTTTAGGTATAGCCTAGACTCTTTGCACAAAATTATTGATAGAGCATTAAAAAATAAAATTCCAGCAATTGCATTGTTTCCAGAAATTAATAATAATAAAAAAAATACCAAGGGGACTGAGGCAACGAATAAAAATAACTTAGTCTGTAGAGCAATAAAAGAAATTAAAAAAAATTATAAAAAAGAAATAGGAATAATTTGTGATGTTGCCTTAGATCCTTACACTTCACACGGACATGATGGAATTATTAAAAATAATATTGTTGATAATGATCTAACAATAACAACACTTGTAAAACAATCACTAATTCAAGCTGAAGCTGGATGTGATGTAATCGCCCCCTCAGATATGATGGACGGTAGAATTGGAGAAATAAGGAAAGCTTTAGAAAAAAATAATTATAAAGATACTTTAATACTTTCTTATGCAGCTAAATATGTGTCTAATTTTTATGGTCCGTTTCGAAATGCGGTAGGAAGTGAAACTAAACTAAAAAGTGATAAAAAAAACTATCAAATGGATTTTCATAATTCAGAGGAATCTTTAAGAGAAATAAATCTTGATATCGAGGAGGGTGCAGATATGGTTATGATCAAACCAGGTCTGGCCTACTTAGATATAATTTCTAAAGTCAAAAATTCATTCAATATACCAATTGTTGCCTATAATGTCTCAGGTGAATACTCCATGATGAAGCATGCTATCAAAGAAAAAATATTGCCAGATGCAGCTATTTACGAAATGATGATATCTTTCAAAAGAGCTGGTGCCAATGCAGTTGTTACATATTTTGCAAATGAAATTGTAGAAAAATTTTTAAAAAGTTAAGTAGAATATTTTTTTTTAAAAAAAATAAGTGGTTTTTTATTTTTTAAAATTTTAAAATTGTTTACTTTGTGTAAAATAATAAAGTGATCCCCAGCATTAATTTTTTTATATAACTTACAGTTTAAGTACCCCATAGAATTATTTACAATGGATTGATAAATTTTTTTATCAAATATATTATTAGAACTTGCCAACTGGTTAGAAATATTTTTTTGATGATTGGATAAGAATATAATTTTATATTCTAAATTTTTTTTAATAAAATATATTAAAGATGAGGATTTTTTATCTATGCACCACATAACTAATGGTGGATTTAAGGATACAGAAGAAAAAGAGTTAACAGTAATGCCTATGTAGTTATTTTTATTTTTGGAAATAATGGAAGTAATTCCAGTGGCAAATAATGAAAAACAATTTCGAAGCTTTTGGGAATTCATACTACTATTAAACTAATTTAAAATTACTATCATATCCTCTAAAAAAATTATTAACATTATTATCAATTTTAATTATTTTACCCTGTTTTGCTCTGCTTGAGATAAATTTAGTAAAATTGACCTTGGGGTAAATTCTTCTAGAAAAATTGTCCAATAATTGAAGTTTTTCATCCAAAATAGCTAGAGTATACAAGGTAGAATTTTTTGATTTAAACAATATAACGCCTGAACCTTTTTCCAGTTCAGGAACTTCTTTTATATTTATTGCTAAACAACGATACTCACTATTTTTAACAGTTAAAATAAGAAAATATTTGCTATTAGCATTTATTGAAATAGTAGAATTTAATAAATCATTTTTTTTTGGTTTAAAAAATTTTTTTCCACTTTTTTTAATTGATAGCAAATTATTAGAATTTATAGAAAAACCAAATCCATTATTAGAACATAATATAATTTTTAAATTTTCCTTATATACAAAGGCGTCAATAATTAATTCATTATCAGTCATCGAAAAATATGAAGAGAACGGCCTACCCTTTGAAGATCCAAAAACTAAACGAGACCCCTCTATAGTATAAGCCTTGCCATGAGTAGATAAAAAAATAAATTTATCAGATTTTTTTCCGTTTACTAGTATATGGTCATTATCTGATAAAATTTTATCATCGACAATATTTGTATTTCCAATACGTGACTTTAAGAAACCATTTTTAGAAACAATTAAAGTGATAGGATCATTAGACTTTAGCTCTTCAAAAACATCAGCGGCTTCTATTCTGTTAAATTTTTCAATTAAAGTTTTTCTAGGTCCATAAACAGAATTGTTTCCAAAAACATTAATAACCTCATCAAATTCATTGTTAATCTCTTTTGTTTGCAAAGATTTTGATGATAATAACTTTAATAAAAATTTCTTCTTTTGTAATAATTTCGAATTTTCATCTTCAATTTCTTTTTGTTCAATTTTACGGAGACTTCTGAGCTTCATGTCTAATATTGCGTTAACCTGATTTTCAGTAAATTTATATTTTTTGATTAAATCTTTCTTTGGATTATTGGAATTTCGTATAATTTTTATAATATTATTTAAAAACTTATATACAATTATAAACCCTTTTAAAATTTCTAACCTAAGATTAATTTTATTTAAACTAAACTTAGATCTTCGTTGTAAAATTTCATATCGATGTTTTAAAAAATTACTTAGCACATCTTTTAATGACATGACTCTTGGTTCTAATTTATGATTCAAAACGTTTAAGTTTAAAAAAAATTTAATTTCCAGTTCTGTTTGCTGATACAAACTATTCATTAAAATTAATGGATCAACATTTCTATTTTTTGGGCGAATAACAATT
>VTPF01000087.1 GCA_008638025.1 Pelagibacteraceae bacterium
CATCTAGGAATGGATATAGCTAATAAAAAAGGCACACCTATTAAAGCTAGTGCAAGTGGAACAGTAACTCTTGCAAAGAAGGACTTGTATTTTACTGGGGATACCATCGGAATTGAGCACGGCCATGGCATTACATCGGTTTATTATCATCTGAATTCGATTAATGTAGTAGAAGGACAAAAAATTATTCAAGGAGATATTATAGGAACTATGGGTTCCACAGGAAGAGCAACGGGTGATCACTTACATTTTGGAATTTATTGGATAAAAAATCCTGTTGATCCAGAATTAGTTTTGAAAAATTAAACTTTCCATCTATTGTGGGTCCAAATCCATTGCCCTGGGTTTGCTAGAATAATTTTTTCCATTTCTTGATTAATTTTTACCCCAATTGTTTGTTCGTTATCATTGTTTGGATCAATGGGAATTGGATTTAAAATTTTCATTTTAAAATAATATTTATCCAATCTTTTTATGGATATAGGAACTATTTGATAATTGTATTTTAAAGCCAACTGGCTAGGTATGGATGTTGTAAATGCAGGTTCATTAAAAAAATTAATTTTTGTACCTTGCGTAATAGCCTGATCTACCATGACAGCAATATTGTTTTTGTTGTGAACAGCTTTCAACAAAGCTTTTGTTCCATTTCCTTCTTTTCCAGGAATTTTTTTGGGTATTTGAAAATTACAAATATATTTTTTTCGCCAAAATTCCATTAATGGATTCAGAAATATATTATTCAAAGGTCTATAAATTGCAGCAATATTAAGATTATTTCTGTCTAGTTCCATGGCCATCAATTCAAAATTCGCAAAGTGTCCAGATATAAAAACTGTAGGTTTTTTTGTTGATTTGATTTGATCAAGTATTTCCATGCCTTCCAGTATAATGTGACCAGAATCTTCTCTAAAGTTTTTTAGATATACATATTCAGAAAATGTTCTTCCAATATTACACCACATTTCTTCAAGATATTTTTGTTCATTTAAAGTATCTAAAGTTGGAAATGCTCTTCTAATATTTGCAATAGTTCTTTCTTTAGATTTAAATTTAAATCCTAAATTTTTTGCAATTTTGCAGCCAAGATCAGAGGATAGTTTTCTGCCGATAAGCTTAAAAAAAATAAACAAAAAAATAACAATAATAAATTCTAATAAGTATTTAATAATTTTCATAAATTTAAAATTCTTTGAACCAATTTTTCCTCGTCTTGAATTTCTAGTTCTGTGGATAAATATTCAATATTATCTCTTTTATTTTCGTCGATTCTTAAAAAGTCTTTTTCAGTTGTTAATAAAATTAAATTTTTATCTATAGCGTTTTTTTTTAATTTTTCTAATTCGTTAGATGTATAAACATAGTGGTCAGGATAAAATTTGTAATCAATGACAGAAATATTTGAATTTTTTAATAAATTTAAAAAATTTACATTATTTCCTATTCCTGAAAAAATATAATAATTTTTGTTTATATATTTTTCTTTGTTTAATATTTTATAATGTGAATAAGTAATTTCTATTTTGGGGTTATGACTTTTAATCGTATTTTCTAATTTTTTATTTATTTGACCATTTATAACAACCAAATCTGCATTTTGTAAATTTTTTAATGGTTCTCTTAAAGGACCGCTGGGTAGAACAAAGCCATTGCCAATTCCTTGTGTCGAACTAAAGCAAAGAATAGAATAATTTTTTTTAATTTTTGTGTCTTGAAATCCATCATCAAGAATAGCCAAATCAAAATTTTGTTGTATGGAGTTATTAATTGCCAATTCTCTTGTATTTTCGCAAGATACTTTGCAATATTTTTTTAGCAAATTTATCTCATCGTATTGATTTGGGTAATTTTTTTTTATTACTGATATTTTTCTTTTATTTTCTAAAAGAGAGTTAAGTTTAATTACTAATGGGGTTTTGCCAGTGCCTCCAATATAAATGTTACCTACGCAAATAATTTGAATATTAAAACTATTTTCTTTTGTAATTTTTTTTTTTAATAATAATATTGATAAATATATTGCTGTTAGAGGAAGAAGTAGAATAGACCAAATTGATAATGTTTCTGAATCCCAAAATTTAGGTTTATTTAAATTCATTCTTTTATAATAAAAGAATTAAGGTAGTTGATATGATCAAGCAATATTTTTTCACTTTTTTGTTTAATAATAATTTTAAAATCGTCATTATTAAATGTTTTTGAAAATCTTTTAATTAATTCTTGCGAAAGTTCCTCTGGTGAAGCGATTGGTAACGAAATCTTGTTCTCTTGCAAAAATTCATAAATTTCCTTGAAATTTGATACATTTGGACCATGAAAGATAAGGCATCCTTCGCTAGCAGCTTCCAGTGGATTTTGACCACCATGAGGAATTATTGAACCGCCTAAAAATACAATATCTATTTTTTTAAAAATTTCTTTTGCTTCTCCGTATGTATCTAGAATAAAAATATCACTTTGGCTTTCATTAACTTCTTTAGAGCTTTTTAATTGCCATGTAAAATTATGTTGATTTAGCAATTCTGTTATTTTTTTTACTCTTGAAATATGCCTGGGTATTAAAATGCATTGTGATGATACATTTTTAGACTTAATATTTTTGATTGTTTGTATAACAAATTCTTCTTCTCCTTCATGAGTACTCATAGCGACCCAGGTATTATCTACAGATTTATTAAAAATAAATTTATTTGATAAAGCCGTTTCTTTATGTGAGATAAATTTTAAATTTCCAAAGTAGTTGACATTATAAATATCAAAATGTTCAAGGAACATCTTGGCTTCCTGGCTTTGACAAGAAATCGAGTCAAATTGACTGAATATTTTTTTAGCAAATGTTTTTGCAAATGCCCATCTTTTAAATGATTTTTTTGATAATCTTGTATTTAATAGAATTAATTTTGATAAAGGTTTAGATTGAAAAATAAGGTTTGGCCAAAGCTCAGATTCAACAAATATTGCCACATCCGGTTTCCAATGATGTAGAAATTTTTTTACTATTTGGGGTGTATCGAGTGGAGCGTACTGATGAATAACTTGTGAGTTATTATTAAAAATATTTTTGCAGTATTCAGCTGAACTTGTAGTTACTGTTGTTATTAAAATTTTTTTTGAAATTTTTGTACTGTAATAATCTATAAGAGGAATAATAGATTTTATTTCACCTAAGCTTGATGCGTGAAACCAAATTGTTTTATGTTCATTTTTAATAATATAGCAACCCAATTTTTCTTTATATCTTTCAGGGTCTTCCTTGTTTCTGATAACTCTAATCTTTAAAAATACGCTAGTAAAAAAATGAAAAAAAAAACTTAAACTGATATATAATTTAAGCATAAAAATTATTCATTAATTTCCTGATTGTATAATTTTTTATATAACTCAGATTTTTGAATTAATTCTTCGTGTGTTCCCTCGTCAATTATTTCTCCATCAGACAAAACAATAATTTTATT
>VTPF01000088.1 GCA_008638025.1 Pelagibacteraceae bacterium
AACCTACCGATATAGGTCTTAGTTGATTAAATATAGATAAAGCATTCTTACTCATTTTTCCTCCTTTGATTAAGCAAGTTTATGCAAGTCCCATAAGGCAACCTACAATTTTTATATAGGAATGAGCTATTTATTTTTCAAGTGGTTTTTTTTATTAATTAAAAATTTATAATTTTTAAACAAAAAATATAATCAAGTGCCACTTCTTTTAAATAATCATATCGGCCACTAGCGCCACTATGTCCTGCATCCATGTTCATTTTAAGAAGTAGTAAATTATTATCCGTTTTAAAGTCTCTAATTTTAGCAGCCCATTTAGTCATTTCCCAATAAGTAACTCTAGGATCAGTAACCCCTCCTGTGATTAACATATGAGGATATTCTTGTTTTTTAACATTATCATAAGGAGAATAGCTCTTGATATAATCAAAAGCCTTTTTATCATTTTTTAGATCTCCCCACTCAGGTATTTCAGTAACTGTTAATGGCAGCTCTTCATCTAACATGGTATTGCAAATATCTACAAAAGGAACTTGGGCAATAATTCCTAAAAAAAGATCAGGCCTTTCATTTGCAATATAGCCCATCAGCAGACCTCCTGCAGATCCCCCTTGGGCAATTATTTTTTTAGGTGATGTGTATTTGTGTTCACATAAAAATTCAGCACAACTAATAAAATCTAAAAAAGTATTTTTCTTATTTAATAATTTTCCATTTTCGTACCATTCCTGGCCTTTTTCTCGCCCTCCCCTTATATGTGCAATTGCATATATAAAACCCCGATCAATTAAAGAAAATCTATTAGATGAAAAAGAATCCGGGATAGTAATTCCATAACTTCCATAGCCATAAAGCAAAAGAGGATTATTGCCATTTAATACCAAATCTTTTTTATAAAAAACTGTAATAGGGATTTGTTCGCCATCATGACCAGTACATAAAAATCTTTTGCAAATATAATGATCAGAATTAAATCCAGATGGAATTTCTTGAATTTTTTTCAAAACTTTTTCTTTTGTCAAACAATTATAATCAAAAATAGTTCTGGGTGTAATGGGAGATGAAAATGAAAAACGTATCCAGTCAGTATTAAACTCATATTGATGCAACAAACCCAGATCATAAGCCTCTTCTTCAAATTGAATTGCATGAGATTCATTTGTTATTAAATTCTGAATGATAATTTGATTAAGACCCTCATGTCTTTGTAAATAGATAATCCAATTTTTTAAAAGAATAAAATCAATGATGAAAATATTTTTTTTATAGATAATAAAATCTTGCCATTTATTTCTGGAGGTTTCTTTTTCATGACATCGCATTATTTTAAAATTTTTACATCCATTGGAATTGGTTAAAATATAAAAATATTCATCATTGTGATCTATTTCATATTCTTCTTTTTCTATTCGCTGAGCAAAAGACGTTAATTTTTGACCCTTTGCAATATGTTGAAAATAATATTCACTTGTTTGATGATCTCCAGTTCTAATTAGTAAATATTTTTTATTTTGACTTAATGATGCAGAACAAAAAAAAGCAGGATTTTTTTCTTCGAATATTAATTCATCATTTTTATAATCTGTGCCTACTTTGTGCTTATAAATTTTATTAGGTCTATGATTGTGATCGAGGGCAATATAATAAATATGTTGATTATCTGTATGCCAGATTATTTCTCCAGTGGTATAAGGTATTTCTTTAGTAATTATTTTTTTGGAGCTTATATCTTCAATGGAAAGTAAGTAATTTTCACTTCCATTATAATCAATATTATATGCTAGTAATTTATGGTCGTGACTATGACTAACTGATGCAATATTAAAAAATTTTTGCCCTTCAGATTTTTTAGGCCCGTCTAGAATGGTCTCTGATTTATTAAGAAGGTCTAGTCGTTTAAACAATGGATATTCCGATCCTTCTTCAAATTCTGAATAATAATAAAAGTTGCCATCTTTCATAGGAACCGAAGAATCTTTGTCTTTAATTCTTTGTCTTAATTCTGAAAGTATTGTTTCTTTAAGACTCTCTTGGTCTTGAAGTTGTGTTTTAATAAAATTGTTTTCTTCATTTAAATAATTTTTAACTTCCTCATGAAGTTTTTCGGGATTTTTTAGAACTTCTTGCCAATTTTTTTGTTTAATCCAAGAATACTCATCTAATAATTCACTGTTATGAATTCTTGTGATACTTATCTCTTTTCTTAATTTGGGTATTTTAGTCATTTATTATGAATTTGATATTTTTAGGTATTTTAGTTTTTTTAATTGTATATGGTTTTTTGTGGTTAATGGCCAATGCGAAGTCAAAAACATTTTCAAATTTTTTTCGAGTTTCTACTATTTTGGCCTCTATTGTAGCAATTATTTTTTTATTCATGATTGGCAGGTATTTATTATCCCTGCCTTTTTTTGCATTAATATTTGGCGCTTTCAAAAAAAGATTGTTTAATATTTTTAATATTTTTTATTTTTTTAGACTTTTATCCAGAAATAAGGTCAACTCCAACTATTCAAGTAATCGAGGATCACCTAATTCTGTAATGGGTAAAGAAGAAGCGTGCAAGGTTTTGGGCTTATCGTCTAATTATACCAAAGAAGATATAATAAAAGCTCATAAAAATTTAATAAAAAATATGCATCCTGATAAAAATGGAAACAATTATTTAGCAAGTAAAATTAATGAAGCCAGAGAAGTTTTGTTAAGAGAGTACAGGGTATGAAAAAAATTATAGTATATTCTTTGGTCTTTATTTTATTTTTTTTAATTTTATTATTCTTTTTTTTTGATGTAGTGGCAAAAAATATAATTGAAAAAAATTTAAGCAGAGATGTTAATAGGCAGGTTATTTTACAGACTGTTAAAACAAGTTTTTTAAACGGAACTATTAATATAAATAATATAAAAATTAAAAATGATAAAATATTTCCTAGAGAAGATTTAATTTTCATCCCAGCTATTGAAGCTAAGCTTGATATTTCTAAAATATTTTCGGGACAGATTTATTTTGATAAAATTTTTGTTTACAATCCTACAGTAAATTATGATGTAATAGTTAAAGACGGTAAAATTGTTGATAGCTTTTATTTAATTGGGGAAATTTTAAAAAAACAACAGATATCAACTAGTTCAAGTAATCAAAAAAATAATGATCCAAAAACCAATTCTCCACAACCTAACCTACCAAATAACAGCCAGGGACCTCAAATTGATTTTTTAATAAAGACTTTAATTTTACCAAAAATTACCATGTCCGTTCTTGCGAAGGATCTGCAATATCAAAAAAATATAGTTTTAGATGAAATGAAATTTGACAATGTGGGCAATATTAAAAATTCAAATCATTACAAAGATGTAATGGCTATGATTGTTACCAATATGGCAGTTAAAATTAATAATGAAATTATTGTTGAAAATTTAAAAAATAAATTTGAAA
>VTPF01000089.1 GCA_008638025.1 Pelagibacteraceae bacterium
TTTTAACCTTAGCAAAACTTATTGGCTTAAAACCAAATTTTTTTAAAGTCAAATTGTTAGAAACCATAATATCTTTTGCAGAATTAATCATAGTTCCATCTAAATCGAATATAATTAGCTTTATATTTTTCAACATAATTAGAGAATTTTAATTTTTTCAGAATCCAAATAAACTTTTATACTCTCGCCTTTTGCATATATTTTTTTATTAATTTCATGAAGATCCTCAATGATTAATTCATGTTCTAAAATTTTAATAAAATATCTAATTAAATTTCCTAAAAATTCCACACTAACAACTTTTGCGTCAAACTCTTGAAGAGAGTTATTGTTTTTTTGTAGATATAAATTTTGAGGTCTTAATAAAATAGAATGATTGCCTTCAGTTGTTGTAACATTATTAATTATCATTCCTTGCTTACTTTTAAATTTTCCATTCTGGACTTGACCCTCAATTACATTAATTGTTCCCATAAAATTTGCTACAAATAAATTTTTAGGCTGATTATAAACATCAATTGGTCTTCCAATTTGCTGAACGATTCCTTCATTAAAAATTGCTAAATTAGTAGACATTCCATTTGCCTCTTCCTGATCGTGAGTGACAAAAATAGTTGTTATATCTAGTTTTTGATGAAGATCTAATAACTCTTTACGCATTTGTACTCTTAATTTCGCATCCAAGTTTGAAAGTGGCTCATCTAAAAGCAGAACTTTTGGTCTAACCACTAAAGTTCTTGCAAGTGCAACTCTTTGTTGCTGCCCACCTGATAATTGAAACGGATATCGTTTGCTTAAATCTTTTAAGTCAACCAATTCTAAAACTTCTTCTACTTTTTTTTTAATTTCTGTTGAAGATAATCTTTTTTCCTCTAGGCCAAAACTTATGTTTTTAAAAACCGTCATATGTGGCCACAATGCATAGTTTTGGAAAACCATTCCAACATCTCTTTCCCAGGGACTAGAGTTACTTACTTCTTTGCCATCTATATAAAGTTCTCCTGATTGAGATTTTTCAAAACCAGCAATTAATCTCAGAAGAGTAGTTTTGCCACAGCCTGAGGGACCAAGGAAAGTATAAAAATCTTTATTTTTAATATTAATGTTTACATCTTTTAAAACATGATTGGATCCGTACGAGACATTAATGTTTTTAATTTCAATTATATTTTCGCTCATTTAATCTACCTTAGCCTCCATACCTCTTTGTTTATATTTTTTTTCTATTATCATTTGAGAAAGATAAGTTCCTAAAGCCACAATACAAACTCCAACAATTCCAAAGCCTGCCCCAGGGCCTCGTCCTGCAGCTGTTTGCATATAAGAGTAAATTGCATAAGCCAATGGAGCGTCTGATTCAGTTGATACCAACATAATAGTTGCCGAAAGCTCAACGGTTGCCGTTGAAAAACTAGTAACAAATCCAGCTAAAAGACCACCCATCATCAAGGGAATTAGAACTTTTCTAAAAATAGTTGTTTTTTTAGCTCCCAATGACTCAGCTGACTCTTCTAAATATTTGCTTATTTGCATTAAAACGGCATTACATGCTCTGAGAGCATAAGGCAATCTTCTAACGGCAAGTATAATGACAATCATAAACCACCAGGTCGCAAGGGGCTTGTCATTCCATGGCATGTTAATTGTATAAAAAGTTCTCAAATAACCAATTCCCAAAACTAAACCTGGAATAGCCAAGGCACTCATAGCTATATAATCTAGCAACTGTCTTCCAATAATTTTAGTTCTTAAAACTATGTAAGAAATAAAAAAACCAAGCACTACATCAATCAATGCTGCAATAGAGCAATAAAGAAGAGTGTTTTTAATAAATATACTATTTTCAAAAACAGATTTGTAATGAGCCAATGTGTATGCATCTGGAAGAACGCTAAAAGACCAAATAGTTCCAAAGGATAATAAAGCTAAGGCAATATGTGGAGATAAAACTAAAAATAAAATTAGAAAAACCACTGAATAGGCAACAACTTTTTGCTGAGGAAGTAAATTTCTTTTAATCATGCCTCCACCCCCTTTTTGAAGCATAGAATAATCTTTTCCAGCAAAGGCAAGTTTTGCAGTCCATACAGCTAAGATGGAAGTAATAACTAATATTACACCTATCACATATCCCATGGGATCATTGATACCGATTGAGGAAATTCTAAGATAAGCTTGGGGAGCTAACATGTTGTTAGCATCCAGCAGCAACGGAGTGCCTAGATCGTCAAAGACTTTTAAAAACACCAAACTTGCGCCGGCAATATAACCTGGCATTGATAATGGCAAAACTATTCTTCTAAATAACCTTAAACCTTTCGAGCCTAGATTTTGAGCAGACTCTTCCATAGTTCTATCAATGTTATTTAAACTTGTAATTAAATTGATTAAAATAAAAGGAAAGTAATGAACCGACTCCACAAAAATTACTCCATTCAATCCTTCCATGAATGGAATTTTAAAACCAAACCAATCATCAAGAAGTAAATTTACTGACCCATTAGTTCCAAAAAAAAGCTTCATAGCGACAGCTCCTACGAAGGGAGGCATGATTAATGGAATAAATCCTAAACTTTGAATGAGAACAGATGCTTTAAAATTAAATCTACAAGTAAAATATGCCAAAGGTATTGCAAAAATTGACGAAAGCACAACAGACATGAAGGCCACATAAAAAGAATTGTAAAGAGACTCTATAAACAAATCGCTTTGAAAAAAATCATAAAAATTAACAAAAGTTAAATGACCATTCTGATCAAGGAAAGAAACGTAAAAAACCTGAACTATGGGTACGGCCAAAAAAATAAGCAAAAACAAACCTATGAAAATAGCTGTAGATTTTAAAAAAAAATTTTCAAACATAATTTGATTAGCAACCTTAACTTTTACAATTAAGGTTGCTAATAATGGATAGAATTAAAGTAGTTTTAGAGCTTGCTCAGCTTTTTGTTTAGCCTTGGAATAATTATCGACTACTTGCTTATCCCAATCAGCCTCTACTTCGGCTTGCCTTGTTCCGGCATATGCTTCTAAATCTTTTGCTTTTTTTCTGCTTTTTTTAAAGATTTTATTAAATTCCGCATCGCCTGCTTGTGCCTCGGTTATTGGTAATTTTACCAATAAAGCTCTCGCTTCTGAAACCAGTTGTTTAGCTTTGGCGTTATTTTTTTTGCTCAATGCTGTTTCAGCTTTATGGATTGCTGCTGTAGCTTGTTGTAGATCCTTTAAACGATAAGTTACCATCACATCATATAAAGAATTTACGACGTTATATCTTTTTTTAGATAAATTAACGTCAAACTTTACAGCCGCACCAATTGAAGAGTCTTTAAAAGGATTAGGAAAATCCTTTGGAGCTTTTGCATAAGTTTCTGGATTTACAGGTAATCTTCGGATTTTTGGATCAAGAAGAATTTCTTGACCTTG
>VTPF01000090.1 GCA_008638025.1 Pelagibacteraceae bacterium
AGACTATATTCAACTGATGAAATCAGGAAATTATAGGAATGAAGGAAGGGTCCAAGAAGTGGCTGAAATAACCCAAGGCTTAAAAGCTCTCGCAAAAGAATTAGATGTCCCTATCTTGGCCTTATCTCAACTATCAAGAGCTGTAGAGCAACGAGATGATAAAAAACCTCAACTATCAGACTTGAGGGAATCTGGTTCTATAGAGCAGGATGCAGACGTAGTAATGTTTGTGTATAGAGAAGAATACTATCTTGAAAAACTAGAACCTAGAGTTGGCACTGCAGAACATGTGGAATGGCAAGAAAAAATGAATTTAATCCATAATTTGGCAGAACTAATCATTGGTAAACAAAGACATGGTCCAACTGGCCTAATTAGATTGGAATTTGAGAGCGCTTTCACTAAATTTAAAGATGCTCAGTCATAAATTATTGGTTACAGATATATAGAAATAAACTATATACAGATAATTCAAATTATGAATTTTTCAACTGGCCAAGTATCTATAGATTTAAAAGCTATCAAAAATAACTATTTATTTATAAAAAATTTTTGCAAGCCTGCTGTTGTAGCTGCAACTGTTAAAGCATCAAGTTATGGTCTTGGGGGCGAAAATAAAATAGTTGAAACATTAATAAAAAATAAATGTAAAAATTTTTTTGTAGCAAATATTGTTGAAGCCCTAAAAATCAGAAAAAAATTTAAACAGATCAATTTATTTGTTCTAAACGGATTGCATAAAAATGAAGAAAAAATTTTTCTAAAAAATAATATTGTTCCTGTATTAAATACTTTTGATCAATTTCAACGATGGATAAATTTTATTAAAAATAAATTTAATAAACAAATTATTATACATGTAGACACCGGTATGAATAGATTAGGATTTCAAAAGAAAGACATAAAAAAATTAAAAATAAATAAAAAAAAATTATATAAATTTAAAAATGTTTTATTTATGAGTCATTTAGCTTGTGCTGATGAAAAAAACAACCAGTACAATATAGAACAAAAAAAAAGATTTGATCAAATAAAAAAAGAATTTCCAGGATTTAAATACAGTTTGGCAGCCTCAGGTGGTATTTTTTTAGGAAAGCAATATCATTATGATATGGTTAGGCCTGGAATAAGCCTATATGGCGGCAAAAGAACTTTTCATAAAAAGATTAAGCATGCTGTAGCTCTTAAAGCTCCAATTATTCAAATTAATAAAGTTAACAAAGGAGATTCTATTGGTTACTCTAGAACTTATTTTGCAAAAAAAAAAATAACTACTGCCACAATATCAGTAGGATATGCGGATGGGATGAATATTAGACTTAGTAATAATGGATATTTCCATTTTAAAAAAAAAAAGGTGCCGATAATTGGAAGAGTTTCAATGGATTTGATAATTTTGGATATATCAAAATATAAGGGAAAGATTAAAATTGGAGATTATATTGATATATATAACAGTTATTACACTATAGATGATTTTGCTAAGCAATCTGGGACAATTCCTTATAGAATAATCACCTGCATGTCTTCTAGATATGATAAAAAATATATATAAAATATATTTTTTCCATGTACAAAAAATTATTAAACTTTCCTAAATTAATATTAGTTATAATTTCAGTGTTAATACTGTTTTCTTTATATTTTTCAAAAAATTTTAAACTAGATGCTTCAGCAGATACGCTTTTGCTGGAAAATGATCCAGATCTTGCCTATTTAAGACAAATCAATCAAAGATATGGCTCTGAAGAATTCTTCATTTTAACATATGAGCCTAAAACAACAATTAATCCCGAAACAATAACAGAGCTTAAAAATTTTATAAATAAAATAGATAATTTAAAATGGGTAAGTAAAACAATAAGTGTAATTAATACTCCTTTGTTACAAAGCACTAATGAACCCCTAATAGATAGAATTCAAAACTTAAAATACATAACTAACCCAAATATTAAATTTGCAGATGGAATTTCAGAATTAACCAATAGTCCTGTATATAAAAATTTAATAATTAGTGATGACCAAAAAACATTTGGAATAATTGTTTATCTAAAAAATAATTTTGAGCTTGATAAAAAAATCAGTAGAAAATCAGAACTATTAACAAATTCACAGTCTAGAACATTAGAGTTAACCGAATCAAATGAATTAAAAAATTTGAATAACGCAATAGATGTTATTAAAGCAAAACAAGGAGATTTGATATCTGGTTATAACAAAACCATCAAAAAAATGATTATAGAACAAAGCAACTTTGCAGAAATTAGACTAAGTGGTATCCCGATGATTGCCGATGATATGATTTCTTTTATAAAAAAAGATATAATAATTTTTGGTATTGGTGTCTTTGTATTTATAATATTCATTCTTTGGTTGGTTTTTAAAAATTTTAAATGGGTTCTTTTTCCTTTAATTAATTGTTTTGTTGCAATTATTTTTATGATTGGATTACTAGGTTTTTTAGAATGGAAAGTAACGGTAATATCTTCGAACTTCATTGCACTTATGCTAATATTAACAATCTCAATGAATATTCATTATCTTGTAAGATATATTCAATTAAAAATTCAATATTCTTCAAAATTAATCAAAGATATTGTTATACAAACTTCTTCTAATATTTTTTACCCTATATTTTACGCAGTATTAACAACAATTTGTGCTTTTTTATCTTTAGTGTTCAGTGACATAAAGCCTGTAATAGACTTTGGTTGGATGATGACATACGGTTTATTAGCTTCTTTTGTTTTAACTTTTTTTTTATTACCTGCTTTAATTTTAATTTTTGATCCAAGCATTTCTAAACCAATTAAAGAAAAAAAATCATTTTTGGCAGACTTACTTGCAAAAATATCAATTAATTTTCCTATCTTTATATTCTCTACCTGCATAATTATTATAATCTTTTCTGCACATGGTATTAGCAAATTAAAGGTAGAAAATAGTTTCATTAATTATTTCAGCAACAAAACCGAAATCTACAAGGGTATGAAAAAAATTGATGTAAAACTTGGTGGAACCACACCCCTAGAAATTATTTTGAAATTTAAAAAAAATAATCAAAATAATTCTGATGATTTTTTAGGAACTCAATCTAAAAAAGATGATTTTCTTGGTGAGTCTAAAGAAAAAGAATATGAAAATAAATATAAGTACTGGTTCACAAAAGACAAAATAGATAGAATAACATCTATTCATAAATACTTAGAAGAAAACCCTTTTGTAGGTAAAGTTTTGTCCTTTTCATCGATTATTGAAATTGCCAAAAGCTTAAACAATGGAAAAGATTTAGGGTCGTTAGAAATGGGAATATTATACAATAAAATTCCCGATGATATTAAAAAAAATATTATTTCGCCAT
>VTPF01000091.1 GCA_008638025.1 Pelagibacteraceae bacterium
TACAGTAACATATCCGTTATGCATCCAAACATTGGCCAAAACCCTAGTTTGATTGGCACATGTAGATTGGGCTATTTCATTTTCATGATGAGGAAAAATTAAATCTAATCCGCCACCATGTATATCGAATTCTTTTCCTAAATATTTTTCTGACATCGCTGAACACTCAAGATGCCACCCCGGTCTACCTTTTCCCCAAGGCGAATCCCATCCTGGTTCATTATTAATAGATGGTTTCCATAAAACAAAATCTGCTGGAGATTTTTTTAAATCAGAAACTTCAACACGAGCACCTGCTATTAAGTCTACTAATTTTTTATTGGATAGTTTTCCGTAGCTAGAAAATTTAGCTACTTCAAAAAAAACATGATTGTTTTTTTCATATGCAAAATTACTTGCAATTAACTTTTCTGTTAAACTGATCATTTCCGGGATATGATCGGTGGCTTTGGGCTCAATTGTAGGTATTAAACAACCTAAATATTTACAATCCTCATGAAAATTTATTGTTACTTTTTTTGTTAGCTCAAAAATAGAAGTTTTATTTTCTTTTGCAGCTTCAATTATCTTGTCATCCACATCAGTTATATTTCGAGCATAAGTTACTTTGTTTGTTCCATAAAGTTCTTGTAATAATCTAAAAAGAACATCAAAAATAATTAATGGTCTAGCATTTCCTACGTGAGGGTAATCATATACGGTGGGGCCACAAACATACATTCTAACATTATTTTTATCTAATGGTACGAATGTTTCTTTTTTTCTAGAAACTGTATTGTAAAGATATAAATTATTCATCAAATTTACAAACCGGGATTGGATTCATTTTATGCAAATTTGCTTCTCTTATTTTGAGATACTTTGCATAATTTTTTGACTTAGGGTTTGTCATGGCTTCTTCAAGTTCCTGATAACTCATACCAAGTTGCTGTTCATCATTTCGTCCATCCGCCCATAAACCATCTGTGGGTATAGCATCAATAATTGCCTGATTAATTCCCAACTCTCTTCCCATTTCCCAAACTTGTGATTTAGTACAATCTGCAATAGGAGATATGTCAACTCCGCCATCTCCATATTTAGTATAAAAACCAACGCCAAAATCTTCTACTTTATTTCCCGTTCCGACAACGATGCCATTGTTAGAGCCTGCAACTTGATACAATGTTGTCATTCTTAATCTAGCTCTACTATTAGCAAATGCATGTTCACTAGAATTTTTACCTAGTGCTTTTTCAAATTCATCAAATACTTTGTCCAAACTAACTGTTATTGACTCTACATTTTTGAAATTTTTTACTAACCAATTGCAATGCATTCTACTAAGATTATCCTGTTCTTTAATTTGACGTATGGGCATTGATAGAACATAAGTTTTCATTCCCGATGCTGCACAAATAGTGCTTACAACCGCAGAATCAATACCGCCAGATACACCTACTACTAAACTATCAGGCTTTTTCGACATTTTAGAGCAATAATCTAAAATCCATCCCGTGATAAATATTATTCGTTCTTTTGGTTCCATGCTAATTTTTAACTTAAATATTAAAAAAAATCTAAGAAATTAAGAAGCTTTTTGAATTCCACCTTTGGCGAAATTAGAATTTTTTTTAATTTCCTCAGAAATTAAAAAAGCAAGTTCTAGAGCCTGACTTGCGTTTAATCTAGGATCGCAATGTGTATGATATCTATCAGATAAATCTTTATCAGTGATATTCTGAGCACCACCAATACACTCTGTTACATCTTGACCTGTCATTTCTATATGAAGTCCGCCACCAAAAGTTCCTTCTGATTGATGAACCTGAAAGAAACTTTTTGTTTCTGTAATAATATTTTCAAAAGGTCTAGTTTTGTATCCTGAGGACGCTTTAATAGTATTTCCATGCATAGGATCACAAGACCATACGACAGTTCTGCCTGCTTTTTTAATGGCTCTTATAAGTCCAGGTAAAAATTTACCTACCTTATCATGACCAAATCTTGCAATTAAAGTAATTCTTCCTGCTTCATTATCAGGATTTAGAACCTCTGTTAATTTGACAATCTCATCAGGATCTGAAGTTGGCCCACATTTAATTCCTAAAGGATTTTTTATACCTCTACAAAACTCAACATGTCCACCATCTAATTGCCTTGTTCTATCTCCAATCCAAAGAAAATGTGCAGATGTATCGTGATATTCTCCTGTAGTAGAATCTACTCTTGTCATAGCTTCCTCTACTGGTAACAATAAAGCTTCATGACTAGTAAAAAAATTTACCGTTCTAAGTCTTCTATTATTCTCAGAAGTAATTCCGCAAGCATTCATAAAAGCTAGAGCATCAGAAACTTTTTGTTCTATTTCTTTATATTTTTCTTTTGCATTATTTTTTACAAAAGACATATTCCAAAAATGAACTTTATTTAAATCTGCAAAACCTCCCTGCGAAAAAGCTCTTAATAAATTTAGAGTAGATGCAGCTTGAGAGTATGCTTTTAATAATCTTTGTGGATCAGGTTTTCGTCCCTCCGGATCAAAGTCCATAGAATTAATATTATCACCAAGGTAACTTGGTAACTCTATACCATTTTGAGTTTCAGTAGCAGCACTTCGTGGCTTTGAGAATTGTCCAGCAATTCTACCCAGCTTAATTACTGGCAAACCAGAACTCACGGTTAGGACTAATGACATTTGCAAAAGCAATTTAAAAAAATCTCTTATATTGTTTGGGTGAAACTCAGCAAAACTTTCAGCACAATCACCACCTTGAAGTAGAAATGCCTTTCCTTGACTAACATTTGCCAAATACTCTTTTAATGATCTGGACTCTCCTGCAAAAACTAAAGGAGGAAAGTTTGAAAGTTCCTTTAAAACACTATTCAACTTCTCCTGATTTGGGTATTCAGGAATATGCTTTACAGGTTTGTTTCTCCAGCTATCTGGTTTCCAATTTGTCATAATACAACTAGGAGTATATAAACATTGTTGACTCGCTCAACAAGTATTTTATTCAACAGTTACTGATTTTGCTAAGTTTCTAGGCTTATCAATATCATAACCTTTATTTTTTGCTGCATGCAAGGCTAGCATTTGTAAGGGCAATGTTATTAAAAAAGGCAAAAGTTCATCAGAGGTTTTTTCAACATCAATTTTTTTCCATACATTTTCAGAACTAATTTCATCTTTGCTTTTATTAGTTATTAATAAAACTTTTGCTCCTCTAGCAATAACTTCCTGCATATTAGATAGAGTTTTTTCATAATATTTATCTCTTGGTGCCAAAACTACTACAGGAATACCATCTTCTATTAATGCCAAAGGTCCATGCTTCATCTCTCCAGCTGGATATCCTTCAGCATG
>VTPF01000092.1 GCA_008638025.1 Pelagibacteraceae bacterium
AATTTGACTTTAAAAAAATTTGGTTTTAAGCCAATAAGTTTTGCTAAGGTTAAAAGCATTATTGGGCAAGGAATTATGGTTAATATTATTAAATCTTTGCAAATGCAAAATGTCCAGCCTACAGAACGGCTCACAAATAAGATGTATAAATTTTTCTTTTCGTACTATAAAAATCATGTTTATGTTCAATCGAGGCCTTATCCTGGTCTAGAATCTTTTTTAAAAAAATTAAAAAAAAATAATTATAAATTAGCTGTTTGCTCAAATAAATTAGAAGCATTAACCAAAATTGTTTTAAGAAAATCAAAGTTGATTCAGTACTTTGATTTCGTGGTAGGCGGAGATACTTACGCATATAAAAAACCTCATCCAAGTGTGTTAAATAATATAGTAAAAAAATTTAAAATAAAAAAAAGGCAGGCTATTTTTATTGGAGATAGTGAGCATGATTATGAGTCTGCTAAAAATTCTAATATTAAATTTTGTCTAAAACTGAATGGTTTTACTAATAAACCTGTTTCATTTTTTAAGAATGCACATAAAATAAAAAATTATAGTAAAATTTAAGGATAAATTATCTGAATTTATTTAATCTTCTTTTTTATTTTTTGAGTTTAATTATAACTTAAGTTTATTAATTCATTAAATAAACTTATCGATGGTTAAATTTTTTCCTTTGGCATTTATTTTGTTGTGGTCTTCAGCTTTTATTAGTGGAAAAGTAATTGTTGCTGATGCATCTCCTCTTGCAGCTTTATTTTTTCGTTTTGTTATTGTAACAGCCGGATATTTAATATTTGCCATGATTACTAAGCAAAAAATATTGTACCCTTTCGCCGAATCTGGAAAAGCAATGGCTACAGGAATTTTGTTTCATGGAATTTATCTAGGTGGTTGTTGGTATTCTTTTTCGAAGGGTATGCCAGCAGGAATTGTTGCTTTGATTGTCACGTTACAACCTATCTTAACAGCATTACTTGCAGGCCCGTTACTGGGGGAGGCGGTGACTTGGAGACAGTGGCTCGGGATTTTCTTAGGTTTTAGCGGAACTTTATTAGTATTAGGATTTGATGCATTAAATGAATTTTCTCTCATGGCATTAATTGCATCCAGTATTGCTTTATTTGCAATTACTGCTGGAACTTTGTGGCAAAAAAAAATAAGTTTAAATATGCCTCTATCTGTTAGTAATATTTATCAATCTTTTGGAGCAAGCATTTTCCTTCTTGCTGTTTGTTACTTATTAGAACAACCATTTATTCATTTTACTACTTCTTTTGTCTGGGCTATGGCTTGGCAAATTATTGCAGTGTCTTTTGGAGCTTTTACCATTCTTATGTATTTAATTAAAAGTGGATCTGCTAGCCAGACCTCTACTTTATTTTTTTTAATACCTTCTGTTTCTGCCATTATGGGCTGGGCTTTTGTAGAAGAGGTTTTATCAGTTCAGGATCTGATAGGATTTTTGATTGCTACATTAGGGGTATATATAGCAACTAGAAAAAATGTGGTCGCAGTGTCTGAAAAAGCATAATTTTTTTTAATCACTGTGATAAATACAAATCATAAATGAAAAAAAATATTGCTATTGTAGGAGCAGGAATAGTTGGTTTGTGTTCCGGATATCATCTTTTGAAAAAAGGTCATCAAGTTACTTTTTTTGATAGAAACAAACCTGGAAGCGGAGCGTCTTATGGTAACGCTGGTTCTTTTTCTAATTATGGAGCAGTAGGATTAAATCAACCAACAATTTTTAAAAACTTACCTAATTATTTGTTTAGTTCCTTCTCACCCCTATCAATTAAATTGAATTATTTATTTTCTCTTCTTCCATGGGCAATTAAGTTTTTACGTCAATGCAACCCTAAATCTATGCGAGATACTGCTGAAAAAATGAACCATTTGCTTACCTTTTCTATAGCAGAGTATCAGAAAATTTTTTTAGAAATTGGGGCTAGTCATCTCATGGAACGAACTGGTGTTATGTATATTTATAATCATGAAAATGATCCAAGAGTAACAGAGTCAACCAAGTTAAGAGAGTATTTAAAAGTCAAACAAGTTTTATTAACTAAACACGAAGTACATGATTTAGAACCAAATCTGAATCCTGTTTATGCAGGTGGAATTTTTTTTCCTACTGCGACACATACTAGAAATCCTAAAAAAATATCGGATATGATTTTTACAAAGTGCTTAAAGATGGGTGCAAGTTTTATTCAAGATGAAATTAAATATATTACAAGTTCAACCATAAAATCAGACAGCAAAGAATATTCCTTTGATCAGTTGTTAATTTCCGCCGGTGCCTTCTCTAAACAATTTACCAATCAGCTGGGTGAGAACATACCTCTTGAAACGGAACGAGGTTATCATGTTCATTTTAAAGATAGCGATACATTAATCAAAAGACCCGTTTGTTCCTTTGACTCAGGTGTTTATTTATCACCTATGGATCAGGGACTCCGAGCAGCTGGAACGGTAGAGTTTGGAGGATTAAAAAACCCGCCTAGTCCAAAAAGAATTGATTATGTAACGAGAGAGGCAAAAAAAATGATTTTAGGTCTTTCCGATCCTTATGATAGCTGGTTAGGTTTTAGGCCAACTTTGCCAGATTTTGTACCGGTGATAGGAGAGTCTAAAAACTTTCAGAATATTTTTTATGCTTTTGGTCATAATCACTTGGGTTGGACGTTGGGCGCTGTTACGGGAAGTATTATTTCTAAAATAATGTCTAAAGATGGTGTTAATTTAAACTTTGATAAATATAGTTCTTTAAGATTTAGTTAGGCACTTGGTCAAACGAACCCAAATAATTGTTTAAAATAAAGGCTTATTTTTTAGACTAGGCTCTTTTTATCTTTTTTTCGATAAAATCTGGAAGCTCTTCTTGTTGGTTGGTATTATTATCTCTATCTTCTTTAAATCCTTTCGGCTGGTAAGCGTGCAAAACGTGCAACTTACAATACACTCTGCTTTCCATAGGATTTCTTCCACAAAAATAAAAATCTTTTTCATCAGGATGACCGATTGGCCATCTACAAGTTTTATCTGTTAATTTTTCTAATGGGATTGGATTTTCTGGTTCAAAATCTTTTTCGATAACAATTGCCCGAAGACCTCTAGGTCGTCTTTGTCTTCTTTCGCCGGAATTTGCATTTTCATCAAAGGCTCTATTATTAATTTTAGGTGTTGAAATCATTCTAGACTGCGCTCTTCCCTGAAGACCAAGCCTGTGAGATTTGCCAATGACAGCATTTCTAGAGATTCCATCACCAAGCATCTTAGAAATTTGACTAGCAGTATGTCCTTCTGCCCAAAGTTTTTTAAGTTCTTCTG
>VTPF01000093.1 GCA_008638025.1 Pelagibacteraceae bacterium
TTTTAATGATTGTGAAATAGATGAGTATGGCTAAGAGTCATTAACTGGTATGTGCATTATAGATATCTAAAAACAGAATAGCTGCTATGAAAAAAAAATGAAAAATTAGGGTGTGCCTCAGTTAGACTAACAGGGGACACTGATGAAAAAACTAAAGCACACTTACTAAAGTGTTAGGGGTATTTGCTCAAAATTAAAATTACTTTTTTGGGGAATCGCGTAATACGATTCTATATTACTTTAACGTTGCTAATGCTTGCTGAATGCAGGCTTCTCTTAATGATTGAGTAAATATACCTGGTTTTTCCTTGCTTATTCTAGTGTTGTTAATTTTTACTACGGGGGTAACAAAAGCAGTAGCTGATGTAATAAAAGCTTCATCTGCATTTTCAGCCTCTTGAACTGTAAACTGCTTATGAATTATTTTATAATTCAATTTCATAGCTACCTCGATAACTGCCCGTCTAGTAATTCCACTTAAAATTAAATTATCAGCTTCCCGTGTATAGATTGTTTTTCCTTTAATAATCCATGCGTTATTGGATGTGCCTTCCATTATATATCCATTTTGAGTCATCCAGGCATCATCTGCTCCTTTTTTCATGGCTTCTGTTTTGGCGATGGACGGATATAAAAGCTGGATAGTTTTAATATCACATCGTTTCCATCTCAAATCATCGACAGTAATAATCGTAATACCTTCTTTAGCAGTTTTATTATCAATTAATTTTTTCTTTTGCGTAAATGCGGTAATTGTTAATTCAGTATCTGATGGTGGGAAGGCAAAATCTCTTTCTGCAACACCTCTACTTACTTGTAAATAAACAATTCCTTCATTTATTTTATTTAAACTTACTAACTTTCTATGAAATTCTAAAAATTCTTTTTCTTTTATTTTTGTGCCAAAATTTAATTCTTTCATAGAACGATGTAATCGTTTCATATGATTATCAAAATCCACTAACTTTCCATTCAAAACGGAAGTAACCTCATAAACTGCATCCGCAAATAAAAAAGCTCTGTCAAAAATAGAAACTTTGGCATCCTTTTCTAAAACAAACTCTCCGTTTACATACACAGTTCTCATAGATAATTCTAAGCTGATTTAATTATTGTTTTATTAGTATTATGATTTAAAAAATTTGTCATATCATTTATATCAAAATCTAAACTTTTATTATAATGAGAGACTGTCTCTAAAAAATCATTTCTAAAATGAGTTCCTCTACTCTCCTGCCTTAATAACGCTGCATAAGTAATTAGCCTAGAAACAAGAAGCATATCTTTTAATTTAGCAGATAAATGCTTCGACTCTCTTTCGATTCTATCAAACTCTATAAAGGCTTGGGTTAAACTCTGCTTGCTTCTTTCCAATCCAACATTTCTGGTCATATTAGATCTCAGTTGCCATATATATTTTTTTGCTCTTACTTTGCTTAAGGTTTTTTCTTTGGGAAAATAATTTTCAATATTAATTTTCTGTAATTTGGTTGAGCTGATTGTTTTAGAATTAATTGTATCTGCAATTTTTCTTGCAAAGACAAACGCTTCTAATAAAGAGTTACTAGCCAATCTATTTGCTCCATGTGCACCTGTGGAACTTGCTTCTCCACATGCCCACAGTCCCTTCATAGTGCTTTGTCCTGTTAAATCAACTTTGATACCCCCCATGTGATAATGGGCAGCTGGAATTATTGGGATTAAATCTTTTTCTGGATCAATATTTGCTTTTGTCAAAAACTCATTTGCTGTGGGAAACATTATTTTAAAATTTCCTTTTGAAAAATGCCTACAATCTAAAAAAGTAGATCTTCCTCTTTCTTGTTCTTTGAAAATTGTTCTAGCAACTACATCTCTTGGGGCAAGTTCTTTGTCTGGATGAACACCCAACATAAATCTATTTTGATCTTCATCCACCAAAAAGGCTCCCTCACCTCTTATTGCCTCCGTTAGCAATGGGGCAGGATCCAAACCAATGTCTAATGCGGTGGGATGAAACTGCACAAATTCCATATCCTTAAGTCTTGCTCCCGCTTTAGCAGCCATAGCTATTCCTTCTCCATAAATATCTCTTGGATTTGTAGTATGAGCATAAATGCTACCTATGCCACCAGTAGCAAGAACAACATTGGGCGCTTGTAGAAAAATAAAATTATCAACGACACCTGGTTTATTGATATGTCCAACAATACCCTCGCAAGCATGTTCGTTTTGCACAATATGATCTACGGATACATCTTCGACAAAAGTAATGTGATCTTGTGATTTCGCATACTCTATTAATTTTTGAACAATAAATTTACCGGATTGATCACCATTAATTTTTAATACTCGTCTTCTCGAATGTGCTGCTTCAATTGAAAGATAAAAATTATTATTTTTGTCTTTATCAAAAGGAATGTTAATTTTTTCTAAAAAAGAAACTATCTCCAATGCTTCTGAAGTTATCATCTTCACAGCATCTTTATTGTTTAACCCTGAGCTTGCTTTAATTGTATCAGCATAATGAATATCCGGATGATCATCCTTTCCTACGGCTGCTGCAATACCCCCTTGAGCCCACGAACTAGAAGACATTTCTCCTAATTTTTTTTTTGTGACTAAAGTTACTTTTCTTGGATAGAGCGAAATTGCAACCATTAATCCAGAAATTCCTGAACCAACAACTACTACATCTGATTTATATATACTTTCCATATCAAGAGGTTTGTTATAGATATTTGTCAAAATTAAGTAAAACATCATTTTATGAAAAAAATTACTGTCTTTGTTAGTTTATTTTTGCTTTTAATTAATTCTGCTGAAGCAGCTGGAACGGATTCCACGAATGAGGTGGTAAAACCATCTTCTTACACTTCTATAGTAAAAATGATTAAAGAAGAAAAATACAATGACGCCATTAAAGCCTTAGAGGAAATTTTAAAAAAAAATAAATATCAAGCAGATCCTGATATATTAACTCATTATGCTTTTGCTTTACGAAAAACAAAAAATTTTCCTAAGGCGGAAGAATATTACCTTAAAGCTTTGTCGATTGACCCTAACCATAGAGGAGCACTTGAATATATTGGAGAGCTCTACGTAGATACAAACAGATTAGATCTTGCTAACGCCACTTTAAAAAAATTAGAAAATTGTAGATGCGAAGAATACGCTGAACTTAAAAATTATATAAATAAATAATTAATAAAGCTTTTCTGGCAATTTAGGGTCGGCAACAATTACTTGCAGAGAAGAGTACCAAGATGCAACACTATCAATATCTTTTTCTGAAATCATTTGAGCAATCATACTCATTTGATCATGCTTAATTTTTCCAGATTTATATCCTTTAAGTC
>VTPF01000094.1 GCA_008638025.1 Pelagibacteraceae bacterium
CTTTATTATCAAGATGACCACATCTTTTTGGATTCATTTGATCTTCAATATGACATCCAGAAATTCCAAGGCTTTCGATTGTCTCAATGGTTCTTGAAACATTCATAGCTTCGCCAAATCCTGTATCAATATCTATGATAGTAGGAAGGTTTGTTACACGAGCAATTTGGTGAGATTTAGTTGAAACATCATGCAATGTGGTAAGACCTATATCTGGCATACCAAGATCATTTGCCATAACACCTCCTGATACATAAATGCCATCGTATCCTATTTCTTCAATTAGCTTTGCTACTAAAGCGTTATACGCTCCAGGAAATCTTAATAACTTTTTAGATTTAAGTTTATTTACAAAATCTTGTCTTTTTTCCAGTGGTTGTTTTTTTACAAAGTGCATAGAATTCTTTTATAGATGTTTTTTTTACGATTCCCAAAAACTTTTTTATATACTCAATATTTTTTGCGTAATTGGCTGTATTTCAGTAAAATTATCTATTAAATAATCATTATAAATTTGGTTATAATTTTTTTCAGTATAACCTCCTTTCACTAGTATAAATTTTGTTTTAGCAGCTTTCGCAGCTTCTGCATCTGTTTCGCTATCACCCACCATAATAGAATTTTCAATAGGAATATTTAAGATTTCTAAAATAGAAGTTAAATGTTGAGGGTTTGGTTTTCTGTAATCAAATGTATCTGCACCAGCGATAAAATCAAAGTAGTCATATAATTTTATCTCTTTTAACAGTTTAATCGCTAAGTGTTCCATTTTATTAGTGCACACCGCAAGATTAATTTTTTTACTTTTGCACCAATCTAGGAAATTGATAACTCCAGTATTGATTTTGGATGTATTGGAAATATTAGCAGCATAAAAATCTATGAAATCTTTCGTCATTGCTTTATGAGTAGTTTCATCAATTTCATGCTTGTTTTTTAAACGTCCTTGAGAGTCTATGGATCTTAGAAGCATTACTGCAGCTCCTCTTCCAGCTAAAAATCTAATGTCTTCTAGAGGTTTTTTTTCATAACCGTATTTTTCCATTACATGATTGTGTGCAGCCATAAGATCAGGAGCTGTTTCAACCAGTGTTCCGTCAAGGTCAAAAAGTATTGCTTTATTTGTCATTTATTAAAGTTTTAGTGGGCAACAATTTGTGAGTTAAGATAGTTTTTTCATTATTATATTAAGCAACAACAAATGGCAAATAATCTTCAAATTTTAATTTTAGCAGCTGGTAAAGGAACAAGAATGAATTCAGATTTACCAAAGGTTTTGCACAAAGTTATAGGAATACCGATGATAGATCACGTTATTGGTAAGGCGAGCTTATTAAGGCCAAAATCTATAACGATTATGGTTAATAAAAATTTAATTTTTCTAAAAAAAAAATATTTAAAATTAAAATTTTTAATTCAGGAACCACAGCTAGGTACCGCCCATGCTGTACAAATTTTTCAAAAACAAAATAAAGATAAAAACAGCAAACTGTTAGTTTTGTATGCAGATAATCCTTTGGTAAATATAGATGATTTAAAAAAAATTAAAAAAGAATTGAATAAAAACGATGTGGTTATCTTGGGATTTGAAGAAATGAATAATAGCTCTTATGGTATTATCGTAGAAAAGAAAGGCTCTGTAGATGAAATAGTTGAATTTAAAGATGCCACAAAAGAGCAAAGAAAAGGGCAAACATGCAATTCTGGTATTGTAGCTCTTAGTTCAAGATCATTAAATCTAGTCAGTAAAATCAAAAACAATAATATCAAAAAAGAGTATTATCTTACTGATATTGTAAAACTTTCAAAAAAGTATAATTATAAAATAAAGCTAGTTACGGCAGCTGACTCAAAAACTGCCCTTGGTATTAATGATATGAGTGAACTAGGAACAGCAGAGCAAATTATGCAAAATCAATTAAGAAAAAAAGCATTAAAGCAAGGTGTTAGGATGATAGATCCAGATACAGTTTATTTATCCAAGGACACAACTTTTGGAAAAAATGTAACCATAGAACCTTTTGTAGTTATAGGTCCTAAGGTAAAAATTGGAACTGGTTCAATTGTTAGATCCTTTTCTCATATTGAGGGCGCTATTATTAAAAATAATGTAGTTGTAGGGCCATATGCAAGAATACGACCAGGAACTATATTGGAAAATGGTTCTAAAGTAGGTAACTTTGTAGAAGTAAAAAATTCAAAAATAAATAAAAATTCTAAAATTAACCACCTTTCATATATTGGCGACACTAATATGGGAGAGTCTGTTAATATAGGAGCTGGCACTATTACTTGCAATTATGATGGAGTTAAAAAATACAAAACAACCATAAAATCTAAATCTTTCATAGGTTCTAATACGTCATTGATCGCTCCAGTGGTAATAGGAAAAAGTAGTATTGTGGGGGCTGGTTCAGTCATCACTAAAAATGTTGAAGATAATAGTTTGGCTCTAACAAGACCAGAGCAAAAAAAGATAAAACTTAAAAAAAGAAAAAAATAAATAAATGTGTGGAATTATTGGAATCACTAGTGAAAAACCTGTTCTTAGCAATATTATTAGCTCTTTAAAAAAATTAGAGTATCGAGGATACGACTCTGCCGGTATTGCAACCTTTTCTGATAATTTTATTGATGAGGTTAAGTGCGAAGGTAGAGTTTCTAAGTTAGAAAAAATCTGTTCTAAAAAATCTTTAAAAGGAATTGTTGGAATTGGACATGTAAGGTGGGCTACACATGGCATACCCAATGAGACCAATGCCCATCCCCATTCATCAGAAAATGTATCAGTTGTTCATAATGGAATTATAGAAAATTCAACAATTTTAAAAAAAGTTTTAGAAAAAAAGGGATATAAATTTAAATCCCAGACAGATACTGAAGTAATAACTGTCTTATTAACTGAAAATTTAAAAAAACATAAATTACTTATTGCCGTTCAAAAAACTCTTGAAAAACTTCATGGTAGTTATGCTCTGGCAATTCTTTTTAAAAACAATCAAGATTTAATAGTTGGCGCAAGAAGAGGCTCGCCTTTAGCAGTAGGATATGGTCATCATGAAAATTTTTTAGGATCTGATTCTTATGCTTTAAAATCAATGACTAACAAAATTTCCTATCTAGATGATGGCGACATCTGTATGGTTAAAAAAGACCAAGTTGAATTTTACAACTCCAAAGGAAAAAAAATAAATAAAAAAATACTAACTCTTTCAGAAAATATTGATGATTATGAAAAAGGGGATTTTCAAACCTTTATGCAAAAAGAAATTTTTGAACAACCCAGCACAGCTAAATCTTGCATTAATGAATATGTTGACAATCTAAGAGATG
>VTPF01000007.1 GCA_008638025.1 Pelagibacteraceae bacterium
AGCTAATTCTTTAGTAGCTATCAAATGGGCTAAAGTTCCTCCAATTTGACCAGCACCAATTAAAGATATTTTTTTTCTACTCATAATTTTATTTTATTTCATTGTTGGCATTATAAATTCAGGATTGGTTCTTATACCTGAGGGCCAACGAGATGTAACTGTTTTTAACTTGGTATAAAATCGCACACCCTCCATGCCATGCATGTGCTGATCACCAAAAAGCGATCTCTTCCAGCCGCCAAAACTATGAAATGCCATGGGAACTGGTATGGGTATATTTATTCCCACCATGCCTACTTGAATTTTATTAACAAAAGTTCTAGCAGAATCTCCGTCCCTTGTGTAAAGACTAACGCCATTACCATATTCATGGTCATTAATTAACTTAACCGCGCTGTCAAAATCTTTAACTCGCACAACTGAAAGAACTGGTCCAAATATTTCTTCTTTATATATTCTCATTTTATCTGTCACATGATCAAATAAACATCCCCCCATAAAAAAACCTTTTTCATAACCTTGTAGCTTTAAATTTCTTCCATCAACTACTAACTTTGCGCCTTCTTTAACTCCAATATCAACATAGCTCTTCACTTTTTCTAAATGATCCTTAGTTATTAAAGGACCCATTTCAGATTTTTCATCCATCCCTGGACCAACTTTTAACGCTTCAACTTGTTGACTAATTTTTTGAACTAATTCATCACCCACATTCCCAACTGCAACCGCAACTGATTGTGCCATACATCTTTCTCCTGCAGATCCATAAGCAGCGCCCATTAAACCACTAACTGCCTGATCAATATCTGAGTCTGGCATTACAACGCAATGATTTTTTGCGCCACCTAGTGCTTGAACTCTTTTTTCATTTTTTGCAGCACCTTCGTAAATATATTTTGCAATGGCAGTGGATCCAACAAAACTAATTGCGCTCACTTTTTTATTTTCTAATAAAGCATCTACTGACTCTTTATCTCCATTAACTACATTAAATACACCATCGGGTAATCCTGCTTCTTTAAGAAGTTTAGCAAGCATTAATGCACAAGAAGGATCTTTTTCAGAAGGTTTAAGAACAAATGTGTTGCCACATGCTATTGCGACAGGGAACATCCACATAGGAACCATTGCTGGAAAATTAAAGGGCGTGATACCAGCGCAAACTCCGAGTGGTTGACGCAGAGACCAGCTGTCAACATCTCTGCCAACATTTTCCGTAAATTCACCTTTTAAAAGATGAGGAATTCCACAAGCAAACTCTACAACTTCTAAGCCTCTGGTTAATGATCCTTTTGCATCATTAAAAACTTTTCCATGTTCGGAAACTATAATCTTGGTTAATTCATCAGAATTTTTTTCAATTAATTCTTTAAATCTAAAAAGAACTCTTGCCCTTTGTAATGGTGGCGTACTAGACCAACCTGCAAAAGCTTTGTAAGCAATATCAACAGCATCGTTTACATCATCTCTGCTAGCTAAAGTAACTTTTCCAATAACCTCACCTGTCGCAGGATTATAAACATCTGAAGTTTTTTTAGACCGTCCCTCAAAAGTAGAGCCATTTACAAAATGATGAATATTTTTCATAAGATCGTTGAAATTATAGATTGACGTTAAAGCTGTCAAATTGTTAAAAAATAATTAGTGTTTACTAATGTTGAAAATGATTAGCTAATATCCGCACTAACTAACATTTTTTTTATGGAGCCAATTGCTTTTGCAGGATTAAGTCCTTTAGGACAAGCATTGGTACAATTCATAATGGTATGACACCTAAATAACTTGAGTTCATCTGCAACTTTTTTTAATCTTTTTTTTCTTTCATCATCTCTACTATCTATAATCCATCTATACGCTTGCAACAAAACAGCTGGTCCTAAATACTTATCTCCATTCCACCAATAACTTGGGCAAGAAGTAGAGCAGCAGGCGCACAAAATACACTCGTACAATCCATCCAATTTAGACCTATCTTCGACTGTTTGTAATTTTTCAACTCCATTAACACCACTAACCTCTGATTGCATCCAGGGCTCAACTGACTCGTACTGTTTATAAAGTTGTTTTAAATCTGGAACCAAATCTTTAACAACGGGCATGTGTGGTAATGGATAAATATTAATTTCACCCTTAATTTCTTTTGCTGATTTTGTGCAGGCTAGGGTATTAGATCCATCAATGTTCATTGCGCAACTTCCACATATTCCCTCTCTACAAGATCTTCTAAAAGTTAATGTTGAATCAATTTCATTTTTAATTTTAATTAAAGCATCTAGAACCATTGGCCCACAATTATCCATATCTACCTCGTAGGTATCAAGTCTAGGATTTTGACCACTTTCTGGATTCCATCGATAAACATTTACTTTTTTTATGTTTTTGGATTCGCCCTGAAGTGAAAAATATTCGCCCTTTTGAATTGTTGAATTTTTTGGCAATGCAAATTGAACCATTAATAAACCCTCGCTTTTGGAGGAAAATATTGCACATCATTTGTAAGAGTATAAGAATGCACATCTCTATATTTAATGTCTACTTTCCCATCATGGTGCCATGCCAAAGTATGCTTCATCCATTCCTGGTCATCTCTATCTTTATAATCTTCTCTAGAATGAGCTCCCCTGCTTTCTTTTCTGTTTTCTGCAGAAGATACCGTAACCATTGATTGTCTAATTAGATTATCAAATTCTAAAGCTTCAACTAAATCTGTATTAAACACTAAAGACTTGTCGCTAACTGAGATATCTTTTAATCCTTCCCAAGGTTGTTGAATTTCATGCAATCCTTCTTTTAAAGTTTTATCAGTTCTAAAAACAGCACACTTGCTTTGCATTGTTCTTTGCATTTGATCCCGCAAAACTGAAGTTGGGGTTCCGCCACTTGCATTTCTCATTTTATCAAATCGGTCCAGGGATTTTTGAGTTTCAGATTCTGGTATCTTCTCATGTTTTGAATTGGGTTTCACGACCTGAGCAGTTCTTATTGCGGCTGCTTTCCCAAAAACTACTAGATCAATTAATGAATTAGATCCTAATCTATTCGCTCCATGTACAGAAACACAAGCCGCTTCGCCAATTGACATTAATCCCTCAACTATAATTTCAGAACCATCGTCATTTTTAGTTAAAACTTCACCATGATAATTGGTAGGAATTCCACCCATATTATAATGAACAGTGGGCAAAACAGGAATTGGTTCTTTGGTAACATCCACACCTGCAAAAACTTTTGCCGACTCGGATATTCCTGGAAGTCTTTCGTGTAAAATTTTTGGATCTAAATGATTTAAGTGAAGATAAATATGATCTTTATTTTTTCCAACACCTCTTCCTTCGTTAATTTCAATAGTCATAGATCTTGAAACAACATCTCGAGAGGCTAAATCTTTTGCTGAAGGAGCGTATCTTTCCATAAACCTTTCGCCTTCTGAGTTAACAAGAAAACCACCTTCACCTCTACTTCCTTCTGTTATTAAACAACCGGCTCCATAAATACCCGTAGGATGAAATTGTACAAATTCCATATCTTGCATAGGAAGACCTGCTCGTAAAACCATTCCTCCTCCATCCCCTGTACAGGTATGAGCAGAGGTTGCAGAAAAATAAGCTCTTCCATAGCCCCCTGTTGCTAAAATAGTCATATTCGCCCTAAATCTATGAATAGTTCCATCCTGCAATGACCAAGCCAAAATCCCATGACACTTACCATTGTGCATTAATAAATCTAAAGCAAAGTATTCAATAAAAAACTCTGTATTTTTCTTTAATGCCTGACCATACAAAGTGTGTAAAATTGCGTGACCAGTTCTGTCAGCTGCTGCGCAAGTTCTTTGTACTACACCGTTACCATAATTTTTTGTCATTCCTCCAAATGGTCTTTGATATATTTTGCCCTCTTCGGTTCTGCTAAAAGGCACTCCGTATTTTTCCAACTCTACAACTGCTTGTGGGGCTTCTTTACATAAAAACTCTATTGCATCCTGATCTCCCAACCAATCAGCACCCTTAACTGTGTCAAACATGTGCCAACGCCAATCATCTTCCCCCATATTTCCTAGAGCGGCAGAAATTCCACCTTGTGCTGCAGCCGTATGACTTCTTGTTGGAAATACCTTTGAAATACATGCCGTTTTTAAACCTGCTTCTGAAAGTCCTACTGCAGCTCTCAATCCTGATCCGCCTGCACCAACTACAATGGCGTCATATTCATGATCAATAATTTTGTATTCACTCATGATTAATTAATTTTGATTAATATTAAAGATACAATAGTTATCAATGGAAGAATAGTTGCTAATGCTGAAATTATTAAATTAGCGACACTTTTGTACCTCTCATCTTGAATATAATCCTCAAAAATTTCTCCCATTCCTAATTTCATATGTAAAAATACGATAATCAAAAAAATAATTGATAAAATAAAATTTATATCATTTCTAAAAAAAACAATGATTGATTGATAATCTTTTTGAACCAAGCCAACAAAAATATATAAAAACCATAACAATAAAGGCACAAGTATTACTGCTGTAATTCTTTGAAGAAGCCACTTTTTTACAACTAAATTGCTCATGCTAAAATCCACAGTGCCAATGTTACTAAAAAAGAACTTAATAAAACTAAAGTACCAGATAAATTGGCAGTTTTTAATTCATATCCGTAACCCAAATCCCAAAACAGGTGCCTAATACCATTAAGCAAATGATAACAAAAAGACCACGTAAAGCCGATCAAAACAAATTTACCAATTAAACTAGATATAAAAATAGAAAAATATTTGTAACAATTTTCTCCGAGATACAAAGAAATAATCCAAAAACAAATAATAGAAATACCGGCTGTATTGATTACTGAGGTCAAACGATGAGTAATGGATAATAAAGAAGATAATTGCCACTTATAAACTTGTAAATGTGGTGAAAGCGGTCTCTCTTTTGTATTTAAATCATTCATTTATATTAATTTTTTATCTACTAATGTTTCAGCAATTTGAACGGCATTTAATGCCGCTCCTTTTAATAGATTATCCGAAACAATCCAAAGATTTAAACAATTTTTTTCCGTATTATCTATTCTAATTCTTGAAATATAAGTTTCGAATTGATTCTGAGCTTCAAAAGGTGTGATGTAACCCCCGTCTTTTCTTTCATCAACAACCTTGCAACCGCTTGCACTCTCTAATGCTGATCTGACATTTTCTAAAGAAAAAGGCTTTTCAAACTGTATATTAACTGACTCACTATGAGAAATAAGCACTGGAACTCTAACGCAAGTTGCGGTTAACTTTATTTTTTCATCTAATATTTTTTTTGTTTCATTTACCATCTTCAGCTCTTCCTTTGTATAACCATCATCAGAAAAAATATCGATGTGGGGGATCAAGTTAAAAGCAATCTGTTTTGTGAATTTTTTAGATTGTATCGGCTCATTATTTAAAAATTGCTTAGTTTGATGAATAAGCTCATCCATTGGTTCTTTACCACCTCCAGAAACTGATTGATAAGTAGAGGTTACAACTCTTTTGATAGTAAATAAATCATGCAAAGGTTTTAAGACAACTACTAGCTGAGCAGTTGAACAATTTGGGTTAGCAATAATATTTTTCTTTTTATAATTCTTTAAATCTTCCCAATTTACTTCTGGAACTACTAGTGGAACATCTTTGTCCATTCTAAAAAGACTTGAATTGTCAATAATGATTGTATCCTTGGCAGCTTTTTCTGCTAGTGCCTTGGTAATTGCCGATCCACAGCAAAAAAAGGTAATGGTAGCTTTTGAAAAATCAAAAGTGTCTAGTTGCTCTACAATAATTTTTTTTCCTTGAAAGTCTATTTCTTTTCCAGCGCTATTTTTGGAAGCTAATAAATATAAATTACTTAATGGAAATTTTCTGCGCTCTAAAACCTCGATAATTTTTCTTCCAACATTTCCTGTGGCTCCTGCAATTGCTATATTTAATTTCATTTTTGCAGATTTAATTTTGCAATAATTGCATCACCCATTTCAGATGTAGAGACTTTCTTTTTTCCATTTTCCATAATGTCTGCCGTTCTTAGGCCATCTTTTAAAACTGATTTGATTGCAGTCTCTACCATTTCCGACTCTTTATCAAAATTTAATGAATATTTTAGTGCCATTGCAAAGCTTAAGATCATAGCAATTGGATTGGCTAGTAATTTTCCAGCTATATCAGGTGCGGAACCATGGCATGGTTCATACATAGATCTAATTCTACCATTTTTATCTTTTTCACTTAAAGACGCTGATGGCAACATTCCCAACGATCCAGTCAACATTGCTGCCTCATCAGATAACATATCTCCAAATAAATTATCTGTGACAATAACATCAAATTGTTTTGGATTTCGCACTAACTGCATAGCACAGTTATCTGCTAACATGTGGCTAAGCTGAATATTTTTATAGGCAGGACTTTCGTCATAAAGTGCCTGCACCTCTTCCTTCCAAAGCAATCCAGCTTCCATAACATTTGACTTGTCAGCAGAAGTTACCTTTTTATTTCTTTTCAAAGCCAAATCAAAAGCGACTTTTGCTACTCTTTTAATTTCTCTAGAAGTATAAACATGTGTATTAATTCCTTTTCTCTCACCATTTTCTATCGGCTCAATACCTCTTGGCTCTCCAAAATAAATACCGCCTGTAAGCTCTCGAACAATTAAAATATCTAATCCTGAAATTATTTCTGGTTTTAATGTAGATGCGCTTACCAATTCTTCAAAACAGATAGCTGGCCTTAAATTGGCAAATAATCTCATTTCTTTTCTGAGGCGCAATAACGCTCGCTCTGGTTTTTTAGAAAACTCCAGATTATCCCACTTCGGACCTCCTACAGCTCCCAATAAAACTGCATCACTATCCATGGCTTTATACAAAACATCATCCGTAAGCGGCGTTCCATTTTCATCGTACGAAACACCCCCGGCCAACTCTTCTAAATATTCAATATCTAGTTTTTTATTGATATTAAACCAGTCTATTACTTTTTTGGCTTCCGCCATAATTTCAGGTCCAATACCGTCACCGGCAAGTAATAAAATATTTTTTTTAGCCATTTAAAAAAGCCAAGGAGTTTTGTTTTTTTGGTTTGAAATAAATTTAGTAATACTTTCTGATTTTTTTAATGTAATTCCAATATCATCTAGTCCATTTATTAAACAATCCTTTTGAAAAGGATCCACATCAAACTCTATAGGCTGATTATCTCCTTTAGTAATTTTTTGCTCCTCTAAATTAACTTCGATAGTTTTTTTATCTTTTGCAAACTCTGCAAGCTGTTTTATTTTTTCTTCTGGTAATACAATTGGCAAAATTCCATTTTTAAAACAATTATTATAAAAAATATCTGCAAAACTTGGAGCAATAACTACTTTAAATCCAAAATCTAATAAAGCCCAAGGGGCATGTTCTCTAGATGAGCCACATCCAAAGTTTTTTTCACCTATTAATATTGTAGACTGATTAAATGGATCTTGATTTAATACAAAACTTTGTATTGGTTTTCCTGAATCATCATATCTCATTTCAAAAAATAAATTTTTTCCAAGGCCCGTTCTTTTGATAGTTTTTAAGAATTGTTTAGGGATCATCATATCTGTATCTACGTTAACAATTGGTAGATAAGCTGGAATGCTTTTGATTGTTTTAAATTTTTCCATTACAAAAATTTTCTTACGTCGGTTAATTTTCCTTCTATTCCTGCCGCGGCTGCCATGGCGGGGCTTAACAAGTGAGTTCTTCCCCCTCTTCCTTGTCTTCCTTCAAAATTTCTATTAGAGGTAGATGCGCATCTCTCACCAGGTAATAACTGATCCGGGTTCATACCAAGGCACATTGAGCAACCAGGCTCTCTCCACTCAAGACCCGCTTCAATAAAAATTTTATCCAATCCCTCTTCTTCTGCTTGTTTTTTAACCAAACCAGAGCCAGGAACGACATATCCTGTTACATTAGAAGCTATTTTTTTACCTTTTAAAATTTCTGCTGCAGCTCTTAAATCTTGAATTCTTCCATTAGTACAAGATCCTATAAAAACTTTATCAATTACAATTGACTCTAGCTTTTTATTTGCTTCAAGACCCATATACTCTAATGATCTAATAACAGCATTTTTTTTATCTGGATCAGCAAAATCATCTGGGTGCGGAACGGCTGCGGTAATCGGCAATACATCTTCAGGACTGGTTCCCCAGGTAACTGATGGAACTATTTCTTCCCCTTTTAAAATTATAGTTTCGTCATACTTTGCGTCTTTATCAGAATGCAAACTTAGCCAAAATGCCTTCGCTTTTTCCCAGTCATCGCCTTTTGGTGCAAGTGGTTTTCCTTTAATAAATTCAACTGTTTTTTCATCAGGTTGAATGATCCCAGCTCTAGCGCCGGCTTCGATAGACATATTACAAACAGTCATTCTTTCTTCCATGGACAAGTTTTTGATAACTTCCCCGCAATACTCAATTACATAACCTGTGCCACCAGCTGTTCCAATTTTTCCTATAATAGTGAGAATAATATCTTTTGCAGTTACTCCTAAAGGGAGCTTGCCTTGTATTTCAATTTTCATATTTTTAGCTTTTCTTTGAATTAAAGTCTGCGTAGCCAAAACATGCTCAACTTCAGATGTACCAATTCCAAATGCCAAAGCTCCAAAAGCACCGTGGGTAGCAGTATGACTATCGCCACAAACTATCGTCATCCCAGGTTGGGTTAAACCTTGCTCAGGGCCAATAACATGAACAATTCCTTGCCTAATATCATTTAGACCAAAAAAATTAATATTAAAATCTTTGCAATTTTTTTCTAATGTTTCGTATTGTAATGCAGAGTCTTTATTTTCAATTGGTTTGCTTCTATCTGTAGTTGGAACATTATGGTCAGCTACAGCAAGTGTAAATTCTGGATATTTCACTGTCCTTCCATTCATTCTCAATCCCTCGAATGCTTGAGGACTGGTTACTTCATGAACAAGATGTCTATCAATAAATAGTAAGCAAGTTCCATCGTCCTGCTTATCAATTAAATGACTATCAAATAATTTGTCGTACAGAGTTTTTGGCATCGCAACTTACTTGCTTATATCTTCACTCGCTGCATTTTCAGCAACGGTTTTTTTGCTAGTTGTTTCTTTTTTTGCAATATCAAGACCAATTTTCTTTTTGATCTTTTCATTAATTCTTGCTGACTTACCTTTTCTATCTCTTAAATAATATAGCTTTGCTCTTCTAACTTTTCCTGAACGTATCAATTCTACAGACTCTACATTTGGACTATATAATTGAAACACTCTTTCCACTCCTTCGCCAAAAGAGATTTTTCTAACGGTAAAAGATGAATTGATACCTCTATTTTTTTTTGCAATACAAACGCCCTCATAAGCCTGAATACGTTGTTTTTTTCCTTCGATAATTCTGACATTAACTTTAACTGTATCCCCAGGATTAAAATTGGTGATTTTTTTATTTTCAGTTAATTTTTGAATCTGTTCTTTGTTTATATCTTCAATGTTTTTCATGACTAAATTCATTCTAGTTTTTGTTTTTATTATATTTTTGCCACATATCTGGCCTTTGGCGCTGTGTTATACCTCTGGACTGTTCTAAACGCCAGCGCTTTATTTCCGCATGGTTTCCCGATAATAGAACATCTGGAACCTTTTTTCCTTCCCATTCTCGTGGCTGAGTATATTGAGGATATTCTAATAAATTATTATTAAAACTTTCTTCTTCAAGAGAACCTTCGTCACCCAGAACTCCTGGCAAAAGCCTTAATATACTATCTAACAAAACTACAGCAGCAGGTTCTCCTCCAGATAAAATATAATCTCCAATACTGATTTCTTCTATTTTATTGGCATCTATTACTCTTTGATCGATTCCCTCGAAATGACCACATAAAATATTTAAACCATTGGCCTCCGAAAAATTTTTTACCATTTCTTGGGTAAGCTGTTTTCCTTTTGGTGAAAGATAAACAGTAGAATTATTATTTTTATTTTCTGCCAAACAATTATTTACAACATCCGCTCTCATCAACATCCCTTTTCCACCTCCGAAAGGTTTGTCATCAACAGAGCCATGCTTATCGATTGCAAAGTTTCTAATATTTACAACCTCTAAATTCCAAATTTTTTTTGTTCTTGCTCTCTTATAAATACCTAAATCAAGCAATCCCGGAAAAAATTCTGGATATAAAGTAAAAACTTTAGCTGACCACATTATAGTTTTTATTTACCTTCCTCTTCCTTTGCTTCAGCTACTGGCGCTTCTGGTGCTGGTGCTTCAGCTACTGGTGCTGGTGCTTCTGCTGCTGGTGCTGGTGCTTCTGCTGCGGGTGCAGCTTTTGCTGCTTCTTCTGCTTCAGCGGCAGCTTTTTTAGCTTCTTCTGCTTTTTTTAATTTTTCTTGAGCTTTCTTTTTAGGCAATGCTTTAATTGGATTATTCTTCTGTTTAGGCATTGGAATAATATTTGCCTCTCCTAAAAATCTTGCAATTCTTTCCGAAGGTTGAGCACCTTGGCTTAACCAGTATTTTATTCTTTCTAAATCAAGATTTAATCTTTCTTTTTTGTCTTTTGGCAATAAAGGATTAAAAAATCCAACTTTCTCGAGAAACTTTCCATCTCTTGGCCTACGAGAGTCTGCCACTACTATTTTATAGAAGGGTCTTTTTTTAGCTCCTCCTCTAGACATTCTTATTTTTAACATTTGTTTCCTTTCTATTTTAAGTTGTTAAATAACTCTGGTGGAATGCCTTCCATTCCTTCAAGAGCCCCTCTTCCGCTTTTTGACATTCTTTTCATCATATTAGTCATCATTTTATGCTGCTTTAGAAGCTTGTTTACCATTGAAATGTCCGTACCGGATCCATTTGCAATTCTTTTTTTTCTCGATCCATCAATTACCTTGGGATTATCCCTTTCTTTTTTTGTCATCGACAAAATAATTGCCTCTTGTTTTAAAAGCAAAGTTTCATCAATGTTTGAATCGTCTAACTGTTTTTTTATTTTAGAAACTCCAGGCAACATACTAAGCACTCCGCTCATCCCTCCAGCCTTTTTCATTTGCCGAATCTGTTTTAAATAATCTGTAAAAGTAAAACTACCTTTTTTTAAATTTTCTTCTATTTCTTCAATTTTTTCTTGCTCTAAACCTTCTGATACTTTTTCGACTAGAGATACCACATCCCCCATGCCAAGAATTCGATTTGCAATTCTATCTGGGTGAAATACTTCTATTTCATTGATAGCCTCACCCGTTCCTAGAAATTTAATTGGGCACCCGGTTACTGCCTTCATGCTTAATGCAGCACCGCCTTTTCCATCTCCATCAATTCTTGTTAAAATAATTGAAGTTAATGATACTGTTTTTTTAAATTCAGAAGCTATGTTTACCGCATCTTGACCGGTTAATGAGTCTGCAACTAGAATAATTTCTGTTGGTTGAATATTATTTTCTAATTGCTTTAACTCTAACATCATCTGCTGATCAATCTGAGTTCTTCCGGCTGTATCAAAAATAATAATATCTTCTCCAGATAATGACGCTGCATTAATGGCTCTTCTAGAAATTTCTAATGGAAATTGTCCTTCAATAATTGGGAGCGTTTTGATAGAGTTATTTTGTCCAAGCACTTCTAGTTGTTTTTGAGCAGCCGGCCTATAAATATCTAAACTTACCAGGATACTTTTTTTAGAATACTGCTTTTCTAAATACTTTGCTAATTTTGCAGTTGTAGTGGTTTTACCCGATCCCTGCAATCCAACCACTAAAATTTTTACAGGTGGAACGGCATTTAAATTTATTTCTTTTTTCTCATCTCCCAAAATAGTTACCAATTCATCAAAAACAATTTTGACGATCATTTGACCAGGAGTGACTGATTTTAAAACCTCTTGACCAATAATTTTTGGTTTAACTTTGTTAATAAAATCTTTAGCAACAGACAAAGATACATCTGACTCCAACAAAGCTTGTCTGATCTTCCTTAATCCTTCATCTGCTTGTTTTTCATCTAATCGGGTAATTCGATTAAAAAATGAAAAGGCACTTTCTATTTTATCTGTTAAACTTTCAAACATAATTTTCTTTTTTTCCAGCAACAATTGCACTAGTGGGCGAATCCTCGCTGACTAGTGTTGATCTCCTCCTAAGAGGACACCACAAAATTGTAGTAATTTGTGGAAGTGACCAGAAACTATATAGTAATAATTTAAAAGTCAATAAAACTGGGGTAATAGTAAAAGCTATGAATTTTAAAGGTTATAAAATGGACGGTTTGGGAAATGACTTTCTTATCATTGACCAAAGGCAAAAAACTATAGCTCTAACAACTGATCAAATTAAAAAACTTGCGAACAGGAGCAATATTGGTTTTGACCAGCTAGTATACATAGAGGCTGGGGAGCATAAAGAACCAAACATTTTATTTTACAACTCTGATGGTGGAGAGTCAGCTGCTTGTGGAAACGGCAGTAGGTGCGTAGCCTATCTCCTTATGAAAGAAAAAAACTTAGATCAAATTTCTATTCAAACTAAAAGTGGAATCTTAAAATCTTTTAATAATGGCAATCGAAATATTACCATAGATATGGGTGAGCCAATTTTCGACTGGAATAAAATACCCTTAGAAAAAAAAATGGATCCTTCCAACATAAAAATTACAATTACGGACCATGGAGTTTTTAATGGATTTTCTTTAAGTATTGGAAATCCGCATATTGTTTTTTTTCAAACTGTAGAAAAATCAAAACTTAAAATTCTTGGACCTTTAATCGAACATCATCCTTATTTTCCTGAAAGATGCAATGTAACCTTTGCAGACATAGTAGATAAACAAAATATTAAGATAAAAGTTTGGGAACGTGGAGCAGGAATGACTAAAGCTTGTGGTACTGCTGCATGCGCAACTGCTATTGCTGCCCATCAAAAACAGTTAGCTGATAAACTTGTTCATATTCATTTTGAACAAGGAAAGCTGACTATCGAATGGAGGTCTGATAACCGAATTTATATGACCGGTCCGGTATCAGATATTCAAGAGATAAATATAGAAATTTAAATTAATGGGGTTTTTAAAAAATTTAAAAGAAGGACTATTCAAGTCCTCTAAAAATATTTCAGAGGGTATTTCTAGTATTTTTACCAAAACAAAAGCAAACGAAACACTTTTAAACGAAATTGAAGAATTTATGATAGAAGCTGATTTTGGAACAAGTGTTGCAGGAAAGTTTAAGGGTATTCTTGCTAACCAAAAATATTCTGAAGAAGAGTTAAAAAAAGAAAATTTTTATAAAATTTTTTCTGCCGAAATCTCTAAAATTTTAAAACCCTTGGAAAAAAATATCATAGATGAGGACACTGGTCTTAAAACAATACTTATTTGTGGAGTAAATGGAACTGGCAAAACAACAACCATAGGAAAATTATGCAAGCTTTACAACGAACAGAACAAAAAAATAGTTATCGGCGCAGCAGATACCTTTCGTGCTGCAGCCATTGATCAGTTAAAAATATGGTGTGATAAAAATCAAACAGAAATGATACATTCTCCGGTGGGCTCTGACCCTGCTTCAGTTGCTTTTAAAACATTAGAATATGCCAAAAATAATCAAAAAGACCTGTGCATTATTGATACTGCAGGAAGGTTGCATAATAAAAAAAATTTGATGGAAGAGTTTTCTAAAATTATAAGAGTCTTAAAAAAAATTGACCCTGACGCCCCTCAAGAAACGTGGATTGTTTTAGATGCTACTACAGGTCAAAATGCGATCAACCAAATAGATGAATTTAAAAAAATTACTAATATCACTGGAATTATTATGACTAAATTGGACGGAACTGCGAAAGGTGGCGTCTTAGTTGCTATTGCAGATCAATTTAAAATTCCCATTGTAGCAATTGGCGTAGGTGAGAAAGAAGACCATTTAAATCAGTTTAAAGCTGATGAATTTGCTCAAGCTCTAATTAATTAACTATTTCGAATATTTTTTATTAGCTAAAAAAATTCCCAACAATACTAATGTTGCTCCATAAAAATGAAAAATTTCTAATTGTTCATTAAATAAAATCATTCCATAAATAGACCCATAAATGGGCATTAAGTAAACAGTCAAACTAGCAAGGGAAGCCCCGATAAACTGTTGTAACTTTGTGTACATGGTAAATGCTAGCACACCAGGAAAAATAGAAGCCATCAATACAAATAATATAAAATTTTTGTCAAATGTTGTTTGAATAAAATAAATTTCTTCAATTAAATAAAAAGGAAAAATAATGAGAGCACCCATAAAACTCATTAATGTAAATCTTGCAAAAATTGAAAATTGACTTTTCCAATTAATTAAATTGATAGAGAATATGGCCCAACTAACAGCAGCAATAAATATCCATAAATCCCCATAAGTAAAAATTAAATAAATTAAATTTTCCAACTCACCTTTAAAAATGACAAAAGCTACTCCAAAAAAGCTAGTTAAAATTCCTATTAACTGTAAAAATTTTAATTTCTCATGGAAAAAAATTGCCGATAAAAGCACAATGATAATAGGAGATAACGCATAAATAATTCCCATATTAGTAACTGTTGTGGTTAATCCTGAAATATAAGGAAATGCTCCACAAATACCAAAACCAGTAAAGCTTAAAACAAAAAGACTAGGAATTTCTGATTTAATATACATTTTTTTCTTTTTTAATTCCGAATAAACAAAAGGAAGAATAAACAAAAAAACAAAAAACCAACGCCAAAAAGCAAGCGCAACCGGGGGGATATTCCCTAGAGCACCTTTAGCAATAGCAATATTGCTCGTCATAAAGATAGGCTGAATAAATAATAATAAAAAATGAAAAAACTTACCTGAAGAATTAAACAAGGATAAAAAATGTTAAAGGTTATTTTTTTTTCTTTTTTTTAGTATCTTCTCTCAAGCATTCCATAACTTCAAC
>VTPF01000095.1 GCA_008638025.1 Pelagibacteraceae bacterium
ATACCATTGGCATCAATATCAAAAGTTACTTCAATTTGAGGAACGCCTCTTGGTGCAGGTGCAATTCCTGTTAGTTCAAAATTACCAAGAGATTTATTATCAGCTGCCATCTCTCTTTCTCCTTGAACTACTCTAATTGATACTGCTGGCTGGTTGTTTTCTGCAGTTGAGAATACTTGGCTTTTTTTCGTTGGGATTGTTGTGTTTTTTTCAATTAATTTAGTTGCAACTCCTCCTAAGGTTTCGATTCCTAAAGACAAAGGGGTAACATCTAATAAAAGAACGTCTTTCACATCACCCTGGAGAACACCCGCCTGAATAGCTGCACCCATTGCCACAACTTCATCAGGGTTCACACTTTTATTTGGTTCTTTGCCAAAGAAGTTTTTAACTGTTTCTGCAACTTTTGGCATTCTAGTCATTCCTCCTACAAGAATAACTTCACCGATCTCTCCAGCGCTTAAACCAGCATCTTTAAGTGCCGTTTTGCAAGGAGCAATAGTTTTTTCAATTAAGCTTGCAACAATAGACTCTAATTTGGATCTAGTAAGTTTTAAGTTTAAATGTTTAGGACCCGTTTTATCAGCTGTGATAAAAGGTAAATTAATTTCTGTTTGAGTTGCTGATGATAATTCAATTTTTGCTTTTTCTGCAGCTTCTCTTAGTCTTTGAAGAGCAAGTTTGTCTTGTTTTAAATCAATAGCATTGTCTTTTTTAAATTCTGCAGCAAGGTAATCAACTATATGTGCATCAAAATCTTCTCCACCAAGAGTAGTGTCCCCATTTGTTGATTTGACTTCAAATACACCATCACCTAATTCTAAAATGGATACGTCAAATGTTCCACCTCCCAAATCATAAACAGCAACAGTTTTGGCATTTTTTTTATCTAAGCCATAAGCTAATGCTGCAGCAGTCGGTTCGTTAATAATTCTTTTTACATCAAGGCCAGCAATTTTTCCCGCATCTTTAGTTGCTTGTCTTTGAGAATCGTTAAAATAAGCAGGAACTGTTATTACAGCTTCTTTTACTTCTGCTCCTAAATATTTTTCAGCAGTTTCTTTCATTTTTTGCAGAACAAATGCTGAAATTTGACTTGGTGAATATTTTTTCCCTCTGCTCTCAACCCAAGCATCACCATTATCAGCTTTGATTATTTTATAAGGAAGTCCTTTGATATCTTTTTTTACTGCATCTCCATCAAATTTTCTTCCTATTAATCTTTTTACAGCAAAAAAAGTATTTTCTGCGTTAGTAACACCTTGTCTTTTTGCAGACATCCCTACTAATTTTTCATCACTATCTGTAAAGGCAACAACGGAAGGAGTGGTTCTTGCGCCTTCTAAGTTTTCTAAAACTTTAGGTGTTGCACCGTCCATAACTGCAACACATGAGTTTGTTGTTCCTAAATCAATTCCTATAATTTTTGACATATTTATAAATCCTTCTATGTTCTTTTTTCTAATTGTTAATTGGATATGGGTGATCTTTTTGAGATTACAACCTCTAAAAAAAATTATTTTTTAAGCTTTTTTTGTTGATTTTGCTATGTTTACTAAAGATGGTCTTAAGAGACGATCATGTAATAAATAACCTTTTTGGATTTCTTGTACAATCGTACCAGGTTCTTTGTCGCTTTCAATTTCACTTAAAGCTTGATGAAAATTAGGGTCAAATTTTTTATTTAGACAATCTATATAAATAATATTATTTTTTTCTAAAGTTGTTATAAGTTCTTTTTCTATTAATTCTATTCCATGGGTAATTTCTAAAAATTCTGTATCTTTGAATTTTTCATTATTCTTAAATATTGCAAAAGCTCTGTCTAAATTGTCTGTCAAAGCTAGTATTTGTGAAGCAAAATTAAAAGAACCATACTTTAATATATCTTCTTTTTCTTTTTCATGGTTTTTTCTTAAATTTTGATTTTCGGCCAATAATCTTAGAGTTCGATCCGTTAAATCTGCAATTGTTTTTTTTAAATTTTCAGCAGAACTACTTTCATTTTCCTCTTCTTGCTCTATGGTATTTTCTAATGAATGCTCGTTTTCTTCAGCGCTTTTAGTGCTAACATCTTCCTTTAAATTTTCCTCAACTTCAGTATTTTCTTTTTTTTCTTCTGTATTCATTTTTTGTATAATTTATAATGCATGCATATATAGTAATTAAAAATTAAATTCCAAGGGCAAATTATGCGCAATGATCGAAAAAATTTAGAGATAAGAAAAATTGAAATTATAACTGATTATATAAAAAATGCTGATGCATCATGTTTAATTAAAGCAGGAGATACTCATGTTGTTTGCACAGCTTCTATTGAGGATAAGGTGCCTAGATGGCTCAAGGGATCCGGTAAGGGATGGATTACTGCAGAATATGGAATGTTACCAAGATCTACACATGAAAGAATGCGCAGAGAAGCTAGTGCCGGAAAAATTGGAGGAAGAACATCAGAAATTCAAAGATTGATTGGAAGATCGTTAAGAGCTTCTGCTGACCTTCAATTATTGGGCGAATATCTTATTATGATTGATTGCGATGTGTTGCAGGCAGATGGTGGAACCAGAACTGCATCAATTACAGGTGGTTTTGTTGCTCTTAAAAAATGCATAGATTCAATGATAAAGAAAAAGTTAATTAATCAAAATCCAATTCAAAATTATGTGGCGGCCATTAGCTGTGGAATCGTAAAGGGAGAAGTTTTAATGGACCTTGATTATAACGAAGACAGTATCGCGGATATAGATTCTAATTATGTCATGAATGATAAAAATCAAATTATTGAGTTGCAGTTAACAGGTGAAAAAACGACTTGCAGTGAAAGTGAATTTCTACAAATGCTTGCATATTCTAAAAAATCTATACAAGAAATTATTTTAATACAAAAAAAAGCTTTAAGTGAATAATTTAAGAGAATTAAAAAAATTAGACGCAATACTTATTGCAACAAACAATCCCGGAAAATTTAAAGAAATTAGAGATTTAATTCCCAAAAAAATCAAATGCCTAAAACCTAGTGACTTTAATCTAAAAGAACCAAAAGAAACTGCCAAGACATTTAAGGGTAATGCTAAAATTAAATCTTTATATTGTTCTATAAAAACTGGATTAGTTTCAATTTCAGATGACTCTGGTCTTGAAGTAAAAAAATTAGGAAATCAACCAGGAATTTATTCTGCAAGATGGGCAGGAAAGACTAAAAATTTTGGCTTGGCAATAAAAAAAGTAGAAAATCTTTTGCTTAAAAAAAATTTTTATCATTCTGCGGCAAATTTTACTTGTTGTGTATCAATAGGGTTTCCA
>VTPF01000096.1 GCA_008638025.1 Pelagibacteraceae bacterium
TTATAAAATTCTTTATTTTCTTTAAATAATATATCAAAAAAAAAATTTAAATTAATTTTTATATTCATTTATTTAATTTGATTTAAGATTTCTTTTTCAAGTTCTGAAGATTTTTTATTTAAATCATCTGATTTCTTGTCTTCAGCCTTTGTGTTTTGATCGAAAATAGACTGCAATGAACTATCGGATTTCTTGTTTTCTAATTGTGTGTTTTTAGTATCAGGAGGTAAGATCTTGTAATCTGGAGGCAAAACCAAAGAATCTTTTTTTTCAATCAAAAATTCGTTTGGAACATCTTTTTCAAGACCCAATCCTTTTTTTAAACTAGAACAAGAGCTTAAAAATATTAAATTTAAAATCAAGAAAAGAAGAACTATTTTATTTTTAAACATTTTTTTTTGAAAATATATCTTTTAATAATAATAAAATTACACCCACAGTGATTATAATATCTGATACATTAAATACAAACCAGTGATAATCCAAATAATGCAAATCTATAAAATCAGGAACCGCATTAAAAACAATTCTATCGTATAAATTACCAATAGCACCGCCTAAAATTAAAGAAATAGAAATTTTTTCAAATTTACTAATAGATGAAACTAACCAAATAAATAAAAAAATTATTATGCAAAATATAAAAGCGCTTAAAAAATGGTAAAAAATACTATCAGTTTGCAAAACACCAAAAGCCATTCCAGTGTTCCATATAAGTACAAAGTTAAGATAAGGATTAATGTAAAAAGTATCAATTTTTTGATCTAGAAAAAAATCAATAATGTATATTTTGCTTACACGGTCTAAAAAAAAAATAACAATAGAGATAATAAAAAAGAACCAATTTTTTTTTAATTTTTGCTTAAGAGATTCCACAATTTTTCCTCTCGCATTTTTTTGATAAAATTTTCCAACAATGAGAGCATTTAATTCCTTCTGACTTGCTAATAGCTATCTTTAAACCTTTAATATTTTTATCATCTTCTAAAAATTTAATATTTTCATTATTTAATGTAGCATCAGAACAAATAAGTAAATCTGCCAAATTAATATTTTTCAAAAAAGGCAAATATTCTTTATCTAAATATATATGAACATTAGACTCAAGACTTGAACCAATAATTTTTTCATTTCTTTTGTCTTCTATTGAATTATTTACTTCTGATCTTAATTTTTTTAAAAATTCCCATTTTTTTTGTATTTCTGAGTTAGTCCAAATATTTGGAAATTTTTTAAAAGAATGAAGAAAAATACTTTTTTCAAAATTATTATTATCTTTTTTTAAAATTTGGTAAATCTCCTCACAAGTAAAAACTAAAATTGGTGATAGCCATTTCAAAAGAAATTCTAAAACTATTGATAATACTTTTGTACTATTTTTTCTTTTCTCTGACTCTAAATCATCACAATAAAGACAGTCTTTTCTTATATCAAAGTATAAAGAAGAAAGATCTAGTGTACAAAAATTCAATAAATCTACGTATATTTTATGAAAATTATATTCTTTATTTAAATTTTCAAAGTTTAAGTCTAATAAAGATACTTTGTGTAAAATATATTTTTCTATTTCCTCTAAACTTTCTATGTTTATTTTATCATCAAATAAAACCTCATCGCTTAAATTGCCTAATAAAAACCTAAAAGTATTTCTTATTTTTCTATAAGATTGAGAATGTTGCTCTAAAATTGAATCATCTATTTTTAAATCGTCTGAATAATCAGAGGCAACTACCCATAAACGCAAAATATCTGATCCATATTTTTTTATTACTTCCTCTGGAGCAATAACGTTTCCCAAAGATTTAGACATTTTTTGTCCTTTTCCATCAACTACAAATCCATGACATAAAATATTTTTGTAGGGAGCTTTTCCTCTAGTGCCACAAGAATGTAGCAAAGATGAATGGAACCAGCCTCTATGCTGATCAGAACCCTCTAAATACATATCGGCAGGCCAATTCAGATCATTTCTTGCTTCAAGAACATAAGAATGTGTCGAGCCACTATCAAACCAAACTTCAACGATATCAGTGACCTTTGTAAATTCTTCAGAGTTATATTCTTTTCCTAAAAAAACTTCTGAATCATGAATAAACCAAGCATCGCTTCCTTCTTTTTTAAATATAGTTTCAATTGTCTTAAAGACCTTTTCATCAATTAATGGTTCTTTTGTTTGTTTATTGATAAAAATAGGTATGGGCACACCCCAAAATCTTTGTCTAGAAATGCACCAATCAGGCCTAGTTTCTATCATAGATCGTAATCTATTTTTTCCAACCGGAGGAAAAAATTCAGTATTGTCTATTGCTTGCAATGCAATTTCTCTTAATTGGTTTGTTTCCATGGAAATAAACCACTGAGGAGTTGCCCTATGAACTAAAGGAGCCTTAGATCTCCAAGAATGTGGGTAGCTATGAACTAATAACCCAGATCCTAATAATTTTTTATTTATTTTTAACTCATCAATAATTATTTTATCTGCTTTAAAAATATGCAAGCCGTTAAATTTTTTGATAATTTCGGTATAATGACCATTATCATCAATAGTATTTTCTGCCTTTATACCATTTTTTAATCCCAAGTTAAAATCATCAGGACCATGGCTTGGCGCAACATGAACTATACCCGTCCCTTGTTCCAAAGTTACAAAATCCGCTTCCAACAAAGGTATATCAAAATCATATCCATAATTTTTAAAAGGGTGAAAACATTTTCTGTTCTTTAAAATAGAACCAGAAAAAGATTTTAAAATTTTAAATTTAGAAATTTCACATGATTTAAGAACTTCGCCAAGTAATTTGGTTGCAAGCACAACATATTCTTTTTTACTATCTTGATCTATTTCAACTAAAGAATATTCATAATTACTATTGTATGCCAATGCTCTATTACACGGAATTGTCCATGGGGTTGTGGTCCAAATAATAATTTTAACATCATCAAAATCTTCAAACTTTTCCTGAAGGGGAAACTTTGCATAAATTGTATTAGACTTATGATCTGCATACTCCACTTCTGCATCAGCTAATGCCGTTGCTTCCACAACCGACCAAAGAACGGGCTTAAACCCATTGTATAAACCTCCATTTTGTAAAAATTTTAAAATCTCAACAGCAATCTGAGCTTCAGCATCCTTACTCATGGTCATATAAGGATTGTTCCAATCTCCCAACACCCCCAATCTCTTAAATTGTTCTTTTTGTATAGAAATCCAATTGCTCGCAAAGTCTCTACATTCTTTTCTAAATTCAATTACAGATACATTCTTTTTATCTTTGCCTTTTTTTTTATATTC
>VTPF01000097.1 GCA_008638025.1 Pelagibacteraceae bacterium
CAATCCTAAACCAGCTAAAATAAAAATCATGAATATTATTGAATAATTTGGCATAGTATTAACCACACCTCCATAATCAGAAATCTCTCTGGTATGCATACGATCATAAACAACACCTACACAAAGAAAAAGAGCCGCAGATACAATCCCATGGCTAATCATTTGAAAAATTCCACCCTCTAAACCTTGAGAGTTAAAAGCAAAAATACCAATTGTAACAAAACCCATGTGTGCAACTGATGAATAGGCTATTAATTTTTTCATGTCTTTTTGCATGAGCGCAACTAAAGATGTGTAAATAATAGCAATAATACTTAGGGAAAAAATTAATGGAGCAAAATACTCTGATGCGATTGGAAAAAAACCTATTGAAAATCTTATAAATCCATATCCTGCCATTTTAAGCAAAATTGCAGCTAAGATAACTGAACCTGAAGTTGGAGCTTCGACGTGAGCATCCGGTAACCATGTATGAACTGGCCACATGGGAGTTTTAACGGCAAATGAAGTGAAGAAGCCTAACCATAGCCAGTATTGATATTTAGTAGCAATCTCATATTTTAATAAAGCCTCAATATCTGTTGTTCCAGATTGTTGATAAATAAAGATAATGGCTATCAGCATGAAAATTGAACCAAGCAAGGTATATAAGAAAAATTTAAAAGCTGAGTAAACTCTTCTTATACCACCCCAAATTCCAATAATTAAAAACATAGGAATTAAACCAGCTTCAAAAAATAGATAAAAAATAAAAAGATCCAAGGAACAGAAAACTCCTAACATCATAGTTTCCATTAAGAGCAAAGCTATAAAAAAATCTTTTTTTCTTACTTTTACACTGTTGGAAGTTGCAATAATACAGATCGGAGTGATGAATGCTGTCAAAACAACAAACAAAATACTTATTCCATCAACTCCTACTTTGTATTTAATAAAATTTACTATCCACTTTTTTTCTTCAACAAACTGAAATTGCGAGGACGAGGGATCAAAATTGAACCATAAAACTAACGACAAAATAAAAACTAAAATAGATGTTAAAAAAGATACATTAAAACTTATTTGATTAGATTTGGCTTCATCATTATTAAAAAGTAAAAAAAATACACCAATCAATGGTAAGAAAATAATTATTGTTAGAATTGGAAGACCCATAAATTAAAAAATCATTAAGTAAGTTAATAAAAGTGACAATCCAATCAAAATAACAAAGGCGTAATGATATAAAAAACCACTTTGAAATTGAACAGCTTTATCAGAAACGATTTTTACTATTTTTGCAAAACCATCGGGACCAAACCCATCAATAATAAAAATATCACCCTTTTTCCAAAAAAAGTTACCTATTCTCTTGGCTGGTCTTACAAACAAAAAGTCATAAAGCTCATCAAAGTACCATTTGTTAACTAAAAAATTATATAAGGGCTGATTAATTGAAATAAAATTATTAAGATATTTTTTATTTTTTACGAAAAAATAGTAGGCTAAAGGAATAGCCAATATAACTAAACTAGGTGTAAGAAGAAGAAACCAAATCGGAGGATGAATCAAAATAAATTCTTTTAAAAAGAAAACAGAAGTATTCCAAAATTGAATGACATAACTACCAATAAAAAAATCTTTAAATATGTAGCCTGAGAATATTGCCCCTAAAGATAAAAAAACCAAAGGTATAATCATAATGAGAGGTGATTCATGAACTTTGCTGATCTCGATATGTTTATTGTTAAAATCTCCATGAAAAGTCATAAAAATCAATCGCCAAGAATAAAGGGAGGTCATAAAAGCCGTTAATACACCAATAGCCACTGCATAACCACCAAACATAGATTTTGATGAAAATGCTGCCTCAATAATTGCATCTTTAGAAAAAAAACCAGCAAACATCGGAAATCCTGTAAGTGCCAAAGTTCCAATGATCATTAATGCATAAGTATAAGGAATTTTTTTCCATACACCTCCCATATTTCTCATGTCTTGTTCTTCATGAAACGCATGAATCACAGATCCAGCACCTAAAAAAAGTAAAGCTTTAAAAAAAGCATGAGTGAAAAGATGAAACATAGCAATGTGATAAGCTCCCAACCCAGCTGCAAAGAACATATAACCTAATTGACTACAGGTAGAGTAAGCTATTACTCTTTTAATATCATTTTGAACCAATCCAACAGTTGCAGCAAAAAAAGCAGTAGTTGCCCCAACCAAAACAATTATATTCAAAACTACTGGTGAATATTCAAAAATTGGCGAACATCTAACAACCAAAAAAACACCTGCGGTAACCATTGTAGCAGCATGTATTAGGGCTGACACAGGCGTTGGTCCTTCCATTGCGTCTGGTAGCCAAGTGTGTAAAAAAATTTGTGCAGATTTTCCCATTGCACCAATGAATAAAAATATGCATATAAAATTGATTACAGAAGTCTCAAAACCTAACATACTTATATTCTTATTTTGAAGTGTAGAAATATTTTTAAATACTTCTGTAAATGTAATATCACCTACATATTTGAATATTAGAAAAATTCCTATTGCCAAACCAAAATCACCCACTCTATTTACGACAAAAGCTTTAATGGCGGCTGCGTTTGCAGATGGTTTTTTAAACCAAAAACCAATTAACAAATAAGAAGCAAGACCAACACCTTCCCAACCAAAAAATAATTGTAAAAAATTATCAGATGTAACTAACATCAACATCATAAATGTAAAAAGAGACAAATAAGACATAAATCTTGGTTTGTCTGGATCGTGACTCATATAACCCACGGAGTACACGTGCACTAAAGCAGAAACAGATGTAACCACGACCAACATAACTGCTGTCAAAGTATCAATATAAATTGACCAGTTTATAGTTAGGGAGCCAGAAGATACCCAATTTATAATTTTAAAATTATGTATATTGGAATTAATTGCCACATCGTTGAAAAAATAAATAGAAAGCAATGCTGAAATAATCACGCAAGAACAGGTAATTAGCTGAGATAATTTATCTCCCAACTTTCTTCCGAATAAACCAACAACCAAGGAAGCAATTAATGGTAAAAAAACTAGTAAATAAGCCATACTTTATCCCTTTAAAGAGTTTATATCCTCAACATGAATACTTCCCTTGTTTCTAAAGAAAACCACTAAAATTGCTAAACCAATTGCTGCTTCTGCCGCAGCAACAGTTAGTACAAACATAGTAAAAACCTGCCCAACGATATTGTTTAAATAAATCGAAAATGAAACAAGATTAATATTTACTGCTATTAAAACTAATTCTACTGACATTAAAATTACAATCACG
>VTPF01000098.1 GCA_008638025.1 Pelagibacteraceae bacterium
TTGATTTTGATTTAGGTGATTATGTGATCAATCCTGCTGAAAAAGATTGGGGTATTGGCCAGGTACAATCTATAATAAAAAATAAAATCACAGTAAATTTTCAAAATGCTGGAAAAAAAACAATAAATGCCGATGAAATTCATTTAGAGAAATATAATGAAAAAGTTTAATAAGAAATTTTATCAGGCTATAGTCACTAAGCTCATACCAGCATTTCAGAAAGCTGGTAAACAATCCATTAAACTATCTGGGCCGAAAATTAAAATTTTTACCAAACCAGATGGCACACCTGTATCTAATGGAGATCTTGCCGTAGATAAGATTTTACAAGCCGCTATCAAAAAAATTACTCCAGACATAGAAATTGTCTCAGAAGAAACGATTCAAAGAAATAAAGTTAAAAAAAGAGAAACGTTTTGGTTGATTGATCCTATTGATGGAACAAGCTCTTATATTAGAAATAAAGATGAATACACATTGAATGCTGCATTAATTGTAAACAAAATTCCTGTACTAGGAATAATTTTTGCCCCTAAAAAGAAAAGACTATTTTACTCTTATGGCCAAGGACATGCTTACGAATTAAGCGCAAATAAAAAGAAGAAATTAAACTGCTCAACAATAAAGAAAAAAACAGTATCGGCATTAACCAATTCTTCTAATCTATCAGGCATTATTACGAGGGTTTTAAAAAAACATAAAGCGACAAGCTTTGTAAATATGAGAAGCTCTTATAAATTTTGTTTAATTGCCTCTGGAGAATTTGATATTTATGCTGCTAGACCGCGTGCAAAAGAATGGGATATTGCTGCAGGACATGCTATTGCCGAACACGCAGGTGCCCTAGTCACCACCCATCAACATAAAAAAATTTATTATGGAAAACCTAGATTTTATAACCCATCCTTGTTAGTTAGAAGATCTAGCAAAGTGTAATATGCTCAATAAAATATTAATTATCATCGTTTCAGTTTCTATATTGGGAATTGTCGTGTTTAGCTTTGTAAGACAAGTTCTGAAAAGACATATTGATCAATTGGTATTAGATGAGAAGAAAAATAAAAAAAAGAAACAAGAAAAAAAATAATTAAAGTTTTTTTTCTAGAATTTTTAATTCTTTTTTTTCAATCTTTAACACTTCCACAGAAGTATCGTAGCTAAAACCTGCTCGTGCCAATACACCAATATCTTTTTTATAAAACATTTCTTTATTAGCGTCAGGTCGGTACGGTCCAATTCTTCGTTTCCTACAAATCTTGATTGCTGAATAAAAATCTGGGTCTTCGTTATCCTCTTTAATTTTATCGATAGTTTTTTTTAACTGTTCACTATCAATACCCTTTTGCGACAGGGTCATTTTAATTTTATTAAGAGAATAGCCTCTTTTTAAAAAATTTTTGGATTTAATCTCTGAATACAAATCATCATTGACAAGACCTAAGCTATCTAACTGATGAATGATTTTATCTATTTGCTCTAATATGATGGATTTATTAGCGCTCCCTTGCTCATCCGATAGTACTTTTTTAAATAAGTATAAACGTAGATCTTTTTTGGATGGTTGATATTTATCTAAATAATTAAGAGCAAGTTCTTTAATTTCTTCATCGGTTTCGTAAGTTTTCTTGCTAGATTTGTAATAATTCATATATAATATTTACCTATCATAACATGGAAACTATCAAAGATTTTTTTACTCTGGAGCACATTTACCTTCTGGCAAATTATGGAGTAATTCCTTTATGGCTAATGTTAATTTTTGTTCCCAACTCAAGATTTACCAATCTTGTTATTAATTCTATTTTTCTACCTATCTTACTAGCCTCCACCTACGGGTATTTAATCTATCAAGAATTTTATGCAGGCGGCATATTTGCTGCTGATGCTGGAGCCAAAGTAATGGAAAATTTCAAACTCTATTTAGGATTAGATCAGTTAGCCACTTTATTGGGAAACAAACTAATGCTTTTAACTTTCTGGATACATTTTTTAACGATCAGTATTTTTACCGGAACCTGGATAGCAAAAGATGCTTTGCGCAATGGCATTCACAAGTATGTGGTATTAATACCTTTGGTTCTAACCTATTTTACAGGGCCTCTGGGTTTATTTTTATATCTTTTTTTAAGGCTTATTATTATTCAAAGAATGTCCATGCATGATTAATTAGTATGAAAAAAATTGATTTTTATTTTGATATCAGCAGTCCTTACTCCTATTTAGCGCATACTCAGCTAAGAAAATTTGAAAAAGAAACAGGAGAAAAAATTAATTATATGCCGATCTTTTTAGGGGGATTGCATAGATTGGCAGATATTCAAGCACCTGGCCTAAACCCGCACAAGGGCAAATACTTGATAAAAGATTTAAAACTATTTGCGGATAAATATAAAATTAGCTACCAATTTAATAGATACTTTCCTATTAAATCTATTCACATTATGCGAGGGTCTTTGGTGGCAGAGCAAAATAATTACTTTCATGATTATGTCGATAAATTTTTTGTTGCCGCATGGGTTGATTCATTAAACCTAAATGATGAAAAGATATTTGAAAAATTTTTAAAAAATATGAATATCAATTATGCAGATTTTTTCCAAAAACTATCCGAGCCAAAAATAAAAGATGATTTAAAAAATAGAACTGAGGCAGCCTTTAAAAAAGGTATTTTTGGTGCACCGACCTTTGTTGTTAATGGAAAAATATTCTGGGGTCAGGATCGATTAGAATTTGTTTTGAAAGAAGCAAAAAAATAATTATAAATTATAGCTGCTCTCACCGTGGCTACCGAAATCAAGACCGGTACCAATTTCTTCTTCTTCAGAAACTCTTAGACCCACTGTGGCTTGAATAATTTTCACAATGATCACGGTTCCAATAAAAGATAATAAAGCCACTGTTAAAATTCCTAAAGCTTGCACCATGGTTTGCTCCATTGCAGTTTTTTCCAAACCAAGGCCACCGAATTGAGCTGTTGCTAAAATTCCAGCTAACAACGTTCCTAACATTCCACCTACACCATGCACCGCAAATACGTCTAGAGAGTCATCGATCTTTAATTTAAATTTAACAAATCCAACGCAGTAATAACAAATAGAACCAGATAAAATTCCTAAAATAATAGCGCCCATAGGACCAATAAATCCTGAGGCTGGTGTTACAGTTGCAAGTCCTGCAATCATTCCTGTAATCATACCTACCAATCCTGGTTTTCCATTTT
>VTPF01000099.1 GCA_008638025.1 Pelagibacteraceae bacterium
AGTATAAAATGGACCTCTGAAGATGGTAAGGAAAATATTGAACATGAAGTATTTAATTTTCCAGGATCTGGTGTTGCACTATCAATGTATAATCTTGATGAGTCTATCAAAGACTTTGCTAGGTCGTGCATGAATTATGGTCTTCAAAAAAAATGGCCTGTTTATCTTTCAACTAAAAATACTATATTAAAAACTTACGATGGAAGATTTAAAGATTTATTTCAGGAAATTTTCGATAATGAATTTAAAAATGAGTTTGAAAAAAATAAACTTACTTACGAACATAGACTAATTGATGACATGGTTGCATGTGCTATGAAATGGAGCGGTGGTTATGTTTGGGCATGTAAAAATTATGATGGGGATGTTCAATGTGATACTGTTGCTCAAGGTTATGGGTCTCTTGGACTAATGACCAGTGTTCTCATGACTCCAGATGGCAAAACAGTAGAGTCTGAAGCTGCACACGGAACAGTTACAAGACATTATAGAGAACATCAAAAGGGCAACGAAACATCAACAAACCCAATAGCCTCAATTTTTGCTTGGACCAGGGGCTTGTCACACAGAGCTAAGTTAGATGGTAATGAAGAACTTAAAAAATTTTCTCAGGCTTTAGAAGATACCTGCATAGAAACTGTTGAAAAGGGAGAAATGACCAAAGATTTAGCAATATTAATAAGCAGAGATCAAAAATTTCTAACAACTAATAATTTCCTAGAAGCTATAAATAAAAATTTACAAACAAAACTAAAATAACTTTACTGTATTTTATTAATTTCTTCTAAAATAAAATTAAAAATACCATCTAAATTCTCTTGTACATTGCCGCCTGCTTGAGCAAAGTCTTTTCTACCTCCACCGCCACTACCATTAATTAAAATAGATATTTTTTTTGCAAATACAGATGAATCATATTTTTCCAAACAAGATCCTGAGGCACCTACTGCTAAACTTAACTTTTCTTCATACTCACTAAATACAAAAATAAGGATATTATTATTTTCCTTTTTTGCAGTATCAACTATTTCTCTTAAGTCTTTGCCTTGCAATCCTTTAATTGATTGAAAGCGAACAATAAAATTCTTATAATTTATATCCCGCACTATGTTATTCTTTGGATTTGTTAAAATATTTTTTTTAATCAATGAATCATTTAAATGCTTTAATTTAACAATTTTTTCTTGATTGTTTAAACTGGCAAATTTACTGGTATCGCCCTTTAATAATTTTATTTTTTTTTCTAAATCTAAAATTTGAGACTCTAATTCATGTTGTATTTTTTTATTTTCTAACTCTAAAAGCTTTTTATGATTTATTAACTCTTCTCCTCTTAAAGCCTCAATTCTTCTAATGCCAGATGCTATAGATGATTCATTTATAACTTCAAAGCTTCCAATTTCTGATAATTTTTCAACATGAATTCCACCACAAAGTTCAATTGAAAATTTACTAGAGTTATACGTACCCATACTAACTACACGAACCTCATCACCATATTTTTCTCCAAACAAGGCCATGGCACCTAACTGAATAGCTTTTTCCTGTGACATTATTTTAGTCTCAACAATTCCATTGGAAGAAATAACCTCATTAACAATATTATTAATTTTTTGTAGCTCTTCTTTTTTCACTGAATATGAATGACTAAAATCAAATCTCAATCGATCTGGTCCAACATAAGATCCTTTTTGGGTAACGTGTTTGCCAAGTGTATTTCTTAATGCAGCATGTAGTAAATGAGTTGCGGAATGATAAGATTTTATTTTATTTCTTCTTTCTTGATCTACATGAAGACTAACTTCAACACCTTCATTAAATTGCCCTGACAAAACTTCTCCAAAATGAACATAAAGGTCTCCAAAATATTTTTGTGTATCTTTTATTTCGCATATATTAAGGCCAGAAATAATTTTACCAGTATCTCCAATTTGACCTCCAGACTGAGCATAAAAAGGGGATTGATTGAATATTAATTGAACTTTTTCACCCAGATTTGCAGTTGAAACTAACTTTCCATTTTTAATGATTGCTAACAATTTTCCTTCAGTTTTTGAAAAACTATAGCCAAGAAATTCCGTAGGTCCAAATTTATCTTTAATTTCAAACCATATTTTATCTACTCCTTGAGAACCTATGCCTTTCCAAGAAGCTCTAGCGTCTTCTTTTTTTTCGTTTACAATTTTTTGAAATTCTTCATTATCTACTTTAATATTTTTTTCTTTTAAAACATCTTGGGTCAAATCAACAGGAAAACCATAAGTATCATAAAGCTTAAAAGCAACACTACCAGGTAAAATATTTTTTTTAATATGAGTGATCTCATTTTCTAAAATTTTTAATCCATTTTTTAACAATGAAGAAAATTTTTCCTCTTCTGTTAATAAAGTTTCTCGAATTAAAGGAAAAGCACTGTCTAATTGCTGATATTCACTTTTCATTAAATTTATTAAGCAAGGAAGAATTTCATACAAGATAGGTTCTGTTTTGCCCAAAGTGTGCACATGTCTCATTGCGCGCCTCATAATTCTTCTTAAAACATACCCTCGACCTTCGTTTGAAGGAGTCACTCCATCTGAAATTAAAAATGCCAAAGCTCTTAGGTGATCTGCTATCACCCTATAACTAGCCCGAGTTGTATCGGATAACTTATTTTTTATTAAATTTTCTGAAAAATTTATAATTTCACTAAACAAATCTATTTTATAATTATCATGGGTTCCTTGCATAACAGCTGCCATTCTTTCTAAACCCATCCCAGTATCAACCGATGGTTTTGGCAAATTAATTCTCTTGTCTTTAGAAATTTGTTCAAATTGCATAAAAACCAAGTTCCAAATTTCAATATACCTGTCTCCATCTTGCTCGGGTGTTCCTGGAAGACCTCCATTTAAATGATCACCATGATCATAAAATATTTCTGAGCATGGACCGCATGGACCAGTGTCTCCCATTGACCAAAAATTATCTGATGTTGGAATTTTAATAATTCTACTATCTGTAAAACCAGTTATTTTTTTCCATAAATTAAAAGCTTCAATATCTTCTGAAAATACAGTCATATAAAGCTTATCTTTTGGTATTTGGAATTCCTTAACAATTAAATTCCAAGCATAAAAAATTGCTTCTTCTTTAAAATAGTCACCAAATGAAAAATTTCCCAACATTTCAAAAAAAGTATGATGTCTTGGTGTAAAACCAACGTTTTCTAAATCATT
>VTPF01000100.1 GCA_008638025.1 Pelagibacteraceae bacterium
AAAACCTATTTATAGAATATCTAAATTAGAGGTTGCAACCATAGCAAGATGTGATCTTGAGTGGTGTAAGGTAAAAAATAATATATTTTCTGGTTGGGTTAAAAAAAATTCCTTATGGGGCTTAAATAAAAAAGAGATTATGAACTAGTTTTATGCTAAAAAGTTATTTATAATTATCTTATTAACAAACCAAAATTATTTCCAAAATAAATGACAAAAAAAAATAGCTATAATTACGATGATCTGATTAGCTGTGGAAACGGTAATATGTTCGGGGAAGGTAATGCCAAGCTTCCTCTGCCACCTATGCTTATGTTTGATAGGATTGTTAAAATTAATGAAAAGGAAGGATTATTTGGGAAGGGTCTGATTGAAGCAGAACTAGATATAAAAAAAGATCTTTGGTTTTTTGACTGTCATTTTAAAAAGGATCCGGTGATGCCTGGATGTTTGGGGTTGGATGCAATGTGGCAGTTGGTTGGATTTTATCTTGGCTGGATAGGAAATCCAGGCAAAGGAAGGGCTCTCGGTGTTGGCGAGGTTAAATTTGTTGGCGAGGTGTTACAAAGCGTAAAAGTTGCAAAATATATTATAAGTATGAAAAAAATTCTTAAAAAAGGAGAAACCTCAGTAGGACTTGCAGATGGAGTTCTTTTGGCAGATAATAAGGAAATTTACAAAGCAAAAAATTTAAAAGTAGGATTATTCAAGGGGACAAATTGAAAAGAGTTGTAATTACAGGAATTGGAATTGTTTCATGTTTAGGAAATAACCAGGAAGAGGTATTTCAGTCTTTAATTAATGGTAAATCTGGAATTTCATTTTCTCAAGAATATAAGGATTATAATTTAAAAAGTCATATACACGGAAAACCAAATATCAAACTTGAAGATTTTGTAGATCGAAAAACCATTAGATTTATGGGTGCTGGCTCTGCATATAATTATATAGCTATGCAAGAGGCCATTACTGACTCTGGTCTAGAAGAAAAAGATGTGAGTAACATTAGCACTGGAATAATCATGGGATCTGGCGGACCCTCCATTGAAAATGTTGTTCTTTCAGTAGACAAAACAAGAGCAAAGACTCCAAAGCTAATGGGGCCTTTTATAGTTCCAAGAACAATGGCAAGTACCGCCTCAGCAACTTTGGCTGTTCCTTTTAAAATCAAAGGCACCAATTACACTATTAGTTCTGCTTGTGCTACCAGCGGTCATGGGATTGGGAATGCAATGGAATTAATTCAAATGGGGAAACAAAAAATTATGTTTGCTGGTGGAAGTGAAGAACTTCATTGGGCTATGACGGCCATGTTTGATGCAATGACTGCACTTTCATCAAAATATAATGACACTCCAGAAAAAGCTTCTAGGGCATATGACAAAACCAGGGACGGATTTGTAATAGCGGGAGGAGCTGGAGTTTTGGTTTTGGAAGAACTTGAGCATGCCAAAGCAAGGGGTGCTAAAATTTATGCCGAATTAACTGGTTATGGAGCAACCTCGGATGGTTATGATATGGTAGCCCCGTCAGGCGAAGGTGCTGTCCGATGTATGAAAATGGCACTCAGTACCACCAGAAATAAGATTGATTATATAAACACTCATGGAACATCAACGCCCGTGGGAGACATAACTGAATTAAGAGCGGTTGGAGAAGTTTTTGGAGATAAAATTCCAAAAATTAGCTCAACTAAATCTTTATCTGGTCACCCCCTTGGTGCAGCCTCTGTTCATGAAGCAATTTATTGCCTGATAATGATGAAAAATAAATTTATTACAGCATCTGCAAATATTACCGATATGGATGAGGAAGCTAAAAAATTTCCAATCATTACTGAAGTTCAAAAAAATGTTGAACTAAATGCTATAATGTCTAATAGCTTTGGTTTTGGTGGAACTAATGCAGCACTAATTTTTGAAAAATTATAATCATGAAATTACTAGAAAATAAAAAAGGTCTAATCATGGGAGTTGCCAATGATAGATCTATCGCATGGGGTATAGCACAAAAACTATCAGAGCATGGAGCTAAACTTGCTTTTACTTATGTTGGTGATGCTCTTAAAAAAAGAGTAGTACCGCTTGCAGAATCTTTAGGGTCAACATTCACTTTGGACTGCAATGTAGAAAATAAGGATCAAATCGTTAACACTTTTTCTGATATTAAAAATAAATGGGGAAATCTAGATTTTGTTATTCACGCAATTGCATTTTCAGATAAATCAGAATTATCAGGCTCTTATTTAGATACTACCAGAGATAATTTTTTAAGAAGTATGCTTATTTCTTGTTTTTCTTTTACCGAAATTGCAAAAGAAGCTGCACCAATTATGAATGAAGGAGGAAGTTTATTAACTCTTACCTACGAATCTACAAAAGTAATTCCCAATTATAATGTCATGGGAGTTTGCAAATCTGCTTTAGAAACAAGTACAAAATATTTAGCAAGAGATCTTGGTGGGAAACAAATTAGAGTAAACGCAATCAGTGCTGGACCTATTAAAACATTAGCAGCTTCCGCAATAGGAGATGCTAAGTTTTTATACAAATGGAATGCGGATCATTCGTTATTGAAAAGAAATGTTGATATTCATGATGTGGGAAATTCAGCTGTATATCTAGTTAGTCATCTCTCTGGAGGAGTTACAGGTGAAATTCACTATGTTGATGCTGGCTATAACAAAGTAGGAATGCCAGATCCAAAAAACATTACTTCTTAGTTACTGTTTTAAAATATTTACCTAGAGCTTATGAGTCCCGCGCCTAAATAAAAAATTATAATTATATTATTTAGAGTCTTCTAAGGCTTCTTTCATAGATAGTTTAACTTTTCCTCTGTCAAACCCTACTACTTTAACTGAAACTTCATCACCTTCTTTAACCACGTCAGAAACATTTTCCACTCTTTTTGCAGCAAGTTGGGAAATGTGAACTAATCCATCTTGTTTTCCTAAAAAGTTTACAAATGCTCCGAATTCCATAATTTTTACAACTTTGCCTTTATAAATTTTTCCCATTTCTGGCTTGGCAATAATGTCCTTGATCATTGCGACCGCTTTATTTCTTGCTTCTTCATCTGCAGCAGCAATTGTGATTATACCATCATCATTGATATCTAATTTTGCTCCTGATAATTCAACAATCTCTCTAATAGTAGCTCCG
>VTPF01000101.1 GCA_008638025.1 Pelagibacteraceae bacterium
GACATTGGGCAATCCAACTATTCCCACTTTAAAGCCCATTAAGAATTACTTTTGCTTGAAAAATTATCTAAATCTCTTTCGATTAGCAGATGTACATTATCTAAAATATTTTTCATTGATTTTGCTATTGTTTCAGTTTCTTCAATTGAAAAATCATTTAAGACGTGGCTATCAACTAATTCTTTTTGTCCTGGATGTCCTATTCCAATTCTTATTCTGTAAAAATTTGGACCAATCGCATCCTCAATTGATTTAATTCCATTGTGTCCTCCACTTGAACCACCTACTTTACATCTTATTTTTCCAAGTTCTAAATCTAAATCATCATGAAAAACAAAAACATTTTTCGGTATGATTTTGTAGTAATCTTGTATTTCTCTAATACATGTTCCTGAGTTATTCATAAATGTTAATGGTTTTACTAATATTAATTTCTGTTTATTTATTTCTCCGTTAGTTAGCAAACCTTTAAATTTTGGTTTTTGTTTTGATAAATTAAATCTTTTGTTAAGATTATCTATCATCATGAAGCCGATGTTATGTCGATTGTTTTTATGTTTTGGATCAGGATTTCCCAATCCAACAAAAAGGAACATTTGTTATTTCTTTTTATTTTCTGTGGGAGCTTTAGTTTTATCCTCAGGAGTTTTTGCACTTGCATCTCCTGCAGCATTGGGTTCAGCTCCTTCAGCTCCTTCAGCAGCGGCACCTTCAACAACAGCAGCAGGCTCAGGTTCTTTAACAACAGTGGGAGCAGCCACAGTAGCAATTGTAAAATCTCGATCAGTAATTGTTGGTCTTACATTGTCGGGTAACTTAACTGCAGAAATGTGTATACTCTCGTTAATTTCTTTTTCTGCGAGATCTACAATAAGTTCTGAAGGTATTTGATCTGCTGGACAATTTAATTCAACTTTTCTTCTTACAATGTTTAAGACTCCACCCATTTTTAGTCCAGGACATATATTTTCATTAATAAATTTTACAGGGATCCAGACAACTACTCTTGTCCCAGCAGATAATGTTTGAAAATCAATATGTATAGGTTGATTAGTGAGTTTGTTAAATTCTATTGATCTTGGTAAAACTTTATAATCTTTTCCATCAACTTTAATTTCAATTACTTTGCTCATGAAATTTCCTGATTTAAGAAATTTATCTAAAGAATTTTTTTTTATAGATAGATTTATGTTGTCTTTAATATTTCCATAAAGAACCCCTGGCACATAACCGTCTAATCTTAGTTTTTTAATTTCCGACTTAGATTTGGTCTCTCTAAGGTTTACTTCAAGGGTATCTAAATTTGTTTTCATAAGAAATGAGGTTGTATAGCAACCCAGGCATAAACTCAAGATTTGTTTTTTAAATTATTGATTATTTTTTATTTAAATAACTTAGATACTGACTTAGATTCCGATATCCTATTCATTGCCTCTCCTAATAAGGGAGCCACGCTAATAGTCTTAATCTTACTTCTCTTAGTTTTTTCACTGTTATCTATTGAATTGGTTACAACAAATTGTTTAATCTTAGATTTCTGTATTCTTTCAACGGCGTTACCACTAAAAACTCCATGCACGACATAAGCATAAACATCTTTTGCGCCTTTTTTTACAAGAGCGTCAGCAGCATTACAAATAGTGCCTCCACTATCCACAAGATCATCAATTATTACACAAGACTTTCCTTTTACTTGTCCAATTACATTCATAACTTCTGATTTTCCTGGACCCGATCTTCTTTTGTCAATAATTGCTAAATCTGCATTTAATCTCTTACCAATGGCCCTTGCTCTTTCAACACCACCAACGTCTGGAGCGACGCAAACTAAATTTTTAGATTTTATATTTTTTTTTATATCTTTAACAAAAATTGGAGCAGCAAAAAGATTGTCTACTGGTATATCAAAAAATCCCTGAATTTGATTGGCGTGTAAGTCCAAGGTTAATACTCTATTTGCTCCTGCATTTGTAATTAAGTTTGCAACAAGTTTTGCACTAATAGGTGATCTTGGAGTTACTTTTCTATCCTGTCTTGCATAACCAAAATAAGGAAGTACCGCAGTAATATTTTTAGCAGAAGCTCTTCGTAAAGCATCAATACAAACTAACAATTCCATTATATTGTCATTAGCAGGATATGAAGTTCCTTGAATAACAAAAACTTCCGATCCTCTCATGTTTTCATTTATTTCGATATAAACTTCTGAATCAGCAAATCTTCTAATTTTACTATTCACTAGTTTGGTACGCAGGTGTTTAGAAATTTCTTGGCTAAGTTTTGGATTATTTGTTCCGGATACTATTTTCATCGAATTTTTTATATACTTATTGAACCGTGTATTCAATTGTATTTTATGATTAAAGATAAGTTTCTTCCATAATCTTTTTCTAGTTTTAGCCTTGATCTTCGATAGCTATAGAACAAGGAGACATTGGAAAAAGTATCCATATTTATATTAGAGATATTAAGCTTAGGAATTTTTGATTCGATTAATTTAATAATTATAAACAACCTAAGATCAAAATATATTTTGTTTCTAAAAAAAGAAAAACATTTACCGAATTTTTTATTATTACGAATAAATCTTCTATAAAAATCATTTTGAACTTCATAGCTTTTTTTTGATATGCAGGGGCCAATGCAAACTTTTATATCTTTTGCTAAAATTTTATTTTTTTTGAATTTACTAATTGCATTTTTAATAATATTTTTAAACGCCCCTTTCCATCCTGCGTGAACACAGCATATATATTCGTTGTTTTTATCTATAAACAAAACTGGAGCGCAGTCAGCTGTTAAAATACCTATGGCTACGTTATTTAAATTAGTAAAAATTCCATCGGCATTGCCCAGTCTAATTTCTTTGGTATTTTTGGGTATTTTTTTTATTTCAATAATTTTATTACTATGGTGTTGCTTTACTAAAAATAAAAACTTACTTTTTATTTTTTTTTTAATGATATTTAAATTTTGATTGATTGCCTTTTTGTTATCATTAGAGCCAAGACCACAATTCAAAGATTTATAAACTCCTTTTGATTTTCCATTTTTCCTTGAAAAGAAAGCATGATCTGATTTTTTTTTATTAGATAGATTTTTTGATTTAAATAGCATTTATATAATTTTTATTTTTTTATTACATACAATCAAAACTTTAAA
>VTPF01000008.1 GCA_008638025.1 Pelagibacteraceae bacterium
GCCATTTTGATCTTATTATTCATATCTTCAATTCTTAAAAGCCTATTATATTTTGTAACTCTTTCAGATCTTGCTAATGATCCTGTTTTAATTTGATTAGAATTTGTAGCTACGGCCAAGTCCGCGATAAATGAATCTTCTGTATCTCCTGATCTATGGGAAATAATTGTATTAAAGGAATTCTTTTGAGCAAGATTTATAGTATTCAATGTTTCGGTTACCGTGCCTATTTGATTAACTTTAATGAGAATTGCATTGGCAGATTTATTTAAAACTCCTTTTTCAAGTCTTTTTACATTAGTTACAAACAAATCATCACCTACAATTTGAACGTCTTTTCCAATTTTATTAGTAAGACTACTCCATGTGTTCCAGTCATCTTCAAAAATTGGGTCTTCGATTGACTTAATTGGATATTTTGACACCAATTTCTCGTAATAAGAAATTATGCCTTGCTGGTCTGTTTTAATATTATTTTCAATATGATAATTTATTCCATCATAAATTTCATTAGCGGCAACATCTAGACATAAATTAAAATCTGTTCCAGGAGTAAATCCACTTTGAATAATTGCTTCTATAATAAAATCTAGGGCGTGCTGATCACTATCTAAAGAGGGGGCAAATCCTCCCTCATCACCTACTGATGTGCTCAATTTTTTTTTATGAAGAAGTTCTTTAAGTTTTTGAATAACCAAAAAAGACATTTGCATACATTCTGAAAAAGTTTTTGCACCATCAGGTCGAATCATAAATTCTTGAATTTTAAGAGAGTTGTTTGCATGTGCGCCACCATTAATAATATTTAACATGGGGTATGGTAAGAAATAATTTTTATTAACACTTAAGTATTCATATATTTGTTTTTTTTTTGAAATAGCAGCAGCTTTGCAATTTGCAATTGACACTGCTAAAATCGCATTTGCACCTATATTGGATTTGTTTTCAGTCCCATCCAAAATGATCATTGCATTATCAATTTCTTCCTGTTCAATTGAATTTTTACCTTTAAGTTTTGGAAAAATTTTTAAATTTATATTTTCAATAGCTTTAAAAACACTCTTATTGAGATATTTTTCATTAGTATCTCTTAATTCATGGGCTTCGTGGGATCCTGTAGACGCTCCGGAAGGTACAATAGAAGATCCTAGACTACCATCTTCAAGGATTACCTCTGCTTCGACAGTTGGAAATCCTCTACTATCATAAACTTGTCTTGCATAAATTTTATTTATTTTTGACATTCAAAATATTTATTTTTTTATCAATAAATCAATTTGTTTTAATTTAATTAAAAGTTTTTCTAAATTATTTATATTAATCATATTAGGTCCATCCGAAGGTGCTTTGTCTGGGTTGTTATGAGTTTCAATAAAAACAGCAGCAACTCCAATGGCAATTGCCGCCTTTGATAGTGGCTCAATAAATTCTCTCTGTCCACCACTAGAAGAACCCTTGCCACCCGGTTGCTGAATAGAATGAGTTGAATCAAATATAACTGGATAACCTAATTTCTTTAATGTTGGGATTGCTCTAAAATCAGAAACGAGAGTATTGTATCCAAAGCTAACGCCTCTTTCGGTAATTAATATATTTTTATTTCCTCCTGCTTCAATTTTTTCAACAACATTTTTCATATCCCATGGAGCAAGAAATTGACCTTTTTTGATATTGATAATTTTTCCAGTTTTGGCGGCGGCCAACAAAAGATCTGTCTGTCTGCATAAAAAAGCTGGGATTTGCAAAATATCAACATACTCAGAAACAATACTGCATTGTTCCGCTGTATGAACATCTGTCAAAATTGGAATATTAAATTTTTTTTTTAATTTTTTAAAAATTATAAGAGACTTTTTAAGTCCAATTCCTCTTTTTCCTTTTACACTTGTACGATTGGCTTTATCAAAAGAAGTTTTGTAAATAAAATTAATTTTTAATTTTTTTGAAATTTTGTTTATTTTATCAAGCATCATAAAAGCATGGGATTCGCTTTCTAATTGGCATGGTCCAGCTATAAGAGTAAATGGTAAATTATTGCCTAATTTTATTTTGCCAATATTAATAATTTTTTGTTTCATTTGTATTTGTTAGCAGCAGCAATGAATGATGAAAATAACGGATGAGGTGATAAAGGTCTAGATTTAAATTCTGGATGAAACTGAACTCCTATAAACCAGGGGTGTTTTTTTAACTCAATAACTTCTGGTAATTTATTATCAGGAGAAACTCCAGAAAAAAACATACCCTTATTTTCAAATTTATTTTTAAAATTTATATTCACTTCATATCTGTGCCTGTGTCTTTCATTAATTTTAGATTTACCGTATATATTAATAATATGAGATTTGGGTAAAAGTTTAGCAGGATATGATCCCAGCCTCATAGTACCGCCCAAATCTTTATCAGTACCTTTGTAAAAAACTCCACCTTGTTCCCACTCATTAAGCAACCCTATAACTGGAATGCATTTTTTTGATATTTCGCTTGAATTAGCATTTTTTATATTAAGTACATTTCTAGCAAATTCAATAACTGCCATTTGCATACCAAAACAAATACCCAAGAAAGGTATCTTATTTATTCTAGCATATTTAATTGCAGCAATTTTTCCTTCCGTTCCTCTCTTGCCAAATCCTCCGGGTATCAAAATCCCATGAACACCTTTTAATTTATTTTTTATGTCAGAAGGTTTCAAATAGTCCGATTCTATTCTTATAAGATTTACTTTTAAATTATTTTTAATTCCACCGTGAGTTAAAGCTTCATCTAAAGATTTGTAAGCATCTTTTAAATTCACATACTTTCCAATAATTGCAATATTAACAAAATTTTTTGAACTCAAAACAGTGTTTGTAACTTTATACCAAGGTTTTAAATTAGTTTTCTTTTTGGTTTTAACTTTAAAATAACTTAAGACTTGTTGATCTAATTTTTGTTTACTAAAACTTATTGGAGCTTCATAAATGGTTTTGACATCAATTGTCTCTATTACATTGTCTAAGGACACATTGCAGAATAATGATATTTTTTTTCTTTGCTCAATAGGTATTGGTCTTTCGCATCTACAAATAATAATATTTGGTTGAATCCCTAAAGATCTAAGCTCTTTAACAGAATGCTGAGTTGGTTTTGTTTTTATTTCATCAGACGCCTTCATATAAGGAACCAATGTTAAATGGATAAATAAAGAATTTTTTATACCATTTTCTATTGCAAATTGCCTAATCGCCTCTAAAAAAGGAAGACTTTCTATATCTCCAACCGTTCCTCCAATTTCACAAATAACAAAATCTTCTTTATTAATATCAGTTTTAATAAATTCTTTAATTTGGTTTGTAACATGAGGTATTACTTGAACTGTTTTACCTAAATACAAACCTTTTCTTTCTTTTTTTAAAATATCGCTATAAATTTTTCCAGTAGTGACATTATCGGATTGTTTAGCTGAAATGCCGCTAAATCTTTCATAATGACCTAAATCTAAATCAGTTTCTGCACCGTCATCTGTTACAAAAACTTCGCCGTGCTGGAAGGGGCTCATTGTTCCAGGATCTATGTTTAAATATGGATCTAATTTTCTTAATCTGACTTTAAACCCTCTTGATTGAAGCAGATAGGCTAGCGATGCAGAAGATAAACCTTTACCAAGTGATGAAACCACGCCTCCTGTAACGAAAATATAACGAGCCATGGAAGAATGTTATAGAATACTTTTAATGAATATGAAAGATTTATTACTTAGAGCTTGGTATTTGTGGACCTGTGCTCTTTTTCTCAAGCTTTTCAATTTTATCAATAATAGAACCGGAAGGTTTTTCTTTTTTATGAATTATTGTTAGAGAAATACTGGTAATTATAAAAAAAATAGCCATTAAAGAAGTAAACTTGGTTAAAAAATCAGCTGCTGATCTTGAAGACATTAAATTATCATTGCCCGCCCCAATACCCAGGGCACCACCCTCTGATCTTTGCAAAAGGACGGAACCAATTAAAAGAATAGCGATTATTACATGAATAATTAAAATTATATTTTCCATTTCAAATGCTAAGTATAATAATTTCTAATTATTTCAATAAAATTCTTTGCTTTAAGAGACGCTCCACCAACTAAAAAACCCGAACAATTACTAATAAGCTTTAAATTATTAATATTGTCAGCAGAAACAGAGCCACCATAAAGAATTTTTGCAGTATTAATTTTATAATTGTCTTTTAAGTACTGTTTTAAGAAAGAAAAAATTTTATTTAAATATTTTTCATTTGGAACTAACCCAGTTCCAATAGACCAAATTGGCTCATAAGCAAAAATTAGATTATTAAAATTTAAATTTTTAACAAGAGATTTTGATAATTGTTTTTTTAAAATATTAATTGCATTATTTTTTTTATAATCTTGCAAAGACTCCCCTATGCAAAAAATAATTTTTAAATTAGTCTTATTAGCTGAGATAATTTTTTTTTTAATAGTATCAAAATTATCTCCTTTCGCTCTTTTTTCAGAATGACCGATAAGCACAAATTTAGCACCACCTAATTTTACCATTTTTGGACTTACAGAGCCAGTTTGTGGACCAAAATCTAATTGCGTAACTGAAATATCTTGAGCGCCAAAATTTAATAATTTTGATGTATTTTTTTTGCTAAAGTAAGTTAATAAAGACATTGGTGGACAATAAACTATAATTTTTTTAAACTGTTTGTACTTATCGCTCAAAAAAGCCCCTACTTTATTAATTTCTTTATAGTTTTTTGGCAGTCCATTCATTTTCCAATTTGCAATAAAGAATGTAGTTTTCGAAGACATAAAGGTTTTTTTAATCTATTAATCTAACTTTTTAAACAAATAAAATGAGAAAAGCATTAATTTCGTTATCTAAAAATATATTAATTAAGGCTCTGATCCTTGTAATCATAGCTGTATTTGCACTATGGGGTATTGGAGATATGTTCAGTGGGGGAAAAAATAATGTCATTGCTGAAATTTCTGGAAAAAATATTTATACTCAAGAATTCGCTGATGAGCTTAGACAGGAAATGCAAATACAAAATATTTCTAATGGAAAAGACATATTAAAAAATAATTTACATACAAAAGTTTTAAATAATATTATTTCCGATAAAATAATTGAACTTTACGCAAGTGAAGAAGGAATTATTATAAACGACATAGCATTAGCAAATTTTTTAAAACAAATTCCTGAATTCCAAGAAAATAACCAGTTTTCAAGAACAAAATACGAAAAATATTTATTGCAAAATAATATAACAAGTGCTGACTTTGAAAAAAATTATAAAAAAAATTTATTAAAACAATTGGTTATAGACAGCCAAATACAAGGTGTTTCAGCAACTAAATATCATACAAAACTTGTAAAAGATTATTATTCGAAACAAGCATCGATAAGTTATATTGATTTAAAAAATATCTATGAAAAATACACACCTCAGGTCGGAGAGATAAAAAATTATTACGATAAAAAACCTTTTTATACTGATGAGTTTAGAAGTGTCAAATACTCTATTATAAATTTAAAAAATAACGAAAATGAAGATACATTTTTTAAAAAAATTTCATCAATTGAAAATCTTGTTCTATCCAATAAAACTTTTAAAGAAATAACAGAACAATTCTCATTAAATATTGAAATTAGTCCTCATTTTAATGTTAATGGAATTGATATTAATGGCAAAAATGTAGCGATTGATAAAAATATTATTACAAAAACTTTCTCATTAAATGATCAGGTGCATACTGATTTTGTTGAAATAACAGGAAAGTTTTATCTTTTATCAATAAATAAAATTATTCCAAAAAAAATAAAACCTTTGGATGAAACAACCAAGAAACAAATTTCAGAAATTATATCTGAAGAAAGACTGCAAGAAAAAATTAATAAACTAAAATCAAATAAAAATAATAAAAAAATATTTGAAGAAATATTTGAAAAAAAGAACAAGTTTAAAAAAAGCCTATTTATAAATTCAAGATTTGATAAAAATCTATTTTTTTCATTTAATCAAGTTCAGGAAATACTAGAATTAAATAATGATGATTTTCTTATTGTTCAAAATAATGATAGTTACTTAGTTAAAATAGAAAAAATTTCTTTCAATGACAAGGTAACAAGTAATGAAATGAACAATCTGTTTCAAAAACAAGTTTTAAAAAATTTTCAAGACCAAATTTTAATTACTTTTGATAAATTTTTAAATCAACGTTATCAAATTAAAATAAATCAAAAAGTTTTAGACAGAATAATAAACTCCTTTTAATGTTACGGTTTAATAGCTTCAACAACTTTATCAAAAACTATAAAAAAAATAAATTTTCTTTAGTTTATGGTTTTGAAACTAATGCCTCTTTGTCAAAAATTAACAATTTAATTAGTGTTATTTTGAATAAAAAAAATAGTTTTGTTTTTGAATCTGTTGAGAAGGCTATTCATAGAGGAAGATATAGCATTTTTGGATACGATTCTGATAAAACTTATGAAATCAAAAATAATCAAATATACATAGATGGAAAAAGAATTTTAAATTCAAAACCATATGAATACCTCAAAAAATTAATTAAAAAATTTGATTATAAATTACCTAAAAATTTACCAAAAATGTCTCTGATGCTTATTGGTTATTTTGGTTATGATATAATAAGATTTATAGAAAAAATTCCCAATAATACAAAAGATGATTTGAAGATTCCCGATGTAAGATTACAAAGACCAAGAAAAATAATTATTCATGATAACTTAAAAAGCAAAATTTTTTATATATCATGTGACTTCAATATTAAAAAAATTTCCCAAAAAAGTTACGAAATTGAAAAAAAAAGATTACTAAATTTAAACAATGAAGTTTCTAATTATAAACAAGAAAAATTTTATGAAACTAAAGCTATTAAAATTAAAGTAAAAAGCAATATATCAAAAAAAATATTTTTAAAAAATGTGTTAGCCGCTAAAAAATATATTTATTCAGGTGATATTTTTCAAGTTGTGCTAAGTCAAAGGTTTGAAGCTCCTTTACTTAAAAATCCAATTGACATATATAAAAAAATTAGAATTACTAACCCTTCTCCTTTTCTTTATTTTATTAACTATAATGATTTTCAAATTATTGGCAGCAGTCCAGAAATTTTAGTACGTGTAAAAAATTCAAAAATTACTATTAGACCTATTGCAGGAACTAGACCCAGAGGAAAAAACACAAAAGAAGATAATAAATTAAAAAAAGAGTTGCTATCTGATCCTAAAGAAATGGCAGAGCATTTAATGTTACTGGACCTTGGTAGAAATGACGTGGGAAAATTTGCAAAAATTGGATCTGTTAAAGTTGATAGTCAATTTGCTATAGAAAAGTACTCTCATGTAATGCACATAGTATCAAATGTCACAGGAAAATTTAATAACAAAGATTCCCTTATGGATGTTTTGCTATCAGGTTTTCCAGCGGGTACTGTATCTGGCGCTCCTAAAATTCGAGCGATGGAAATTATAGATGAATTGGAAAAAACTAGAAGAAAGCTATACGCTGGTGGTATTGGATATTTTTCTCCAAATAATAATATGGATACCTGTATCGCTTTAAGAACCGCACTTATAAAAAATAACAAGGTTTATGTTCAGGCTGGTGCGGGAATAGTTGCGGATAGTATTCCTGAAAAAGAATATCAAGAAACTGTAAATAAAGCCAAAGCATTAATTGAAGCAATACAATAATGATCAAAGTATGTCTTATAGATAATTATGACAGTTTTACTTACAATGTATTTCATTACCTCTCTGAACTAAATTGCAAAGTAACAGTTGTCAGAAATGATAAATTTAAAATTAGTTTTCTTAAACAATTTGATAAAATTGTAATTTCACCTGGACCAGGGAACCCAAGTCAAGCTGGTTTATGTCTTGAAGTTATTAGAGAATTTATAGATAAAAAACCAATTTTTGGTATCTGTCTAGGTCACCAAATAATAGCTCAAGCCCTGGGTGGAAAAATAATTAAAGCTAATAAAATGATGCATGGAAAAATAAGTAAAATTAAAATTTTTAAATCAAAAATATTCAATGATATTCCCAAATATATAAATGGAACCAGATATCATAGCTTAATTATCAATCCAAAAACAATGCCAAAAGAATTAAGCGTTACTGCAATTACCAAGGATAATGTTATTATGGGTATATCACACAATAAATACGATGTTCACGGAATACAATTCCACCCTGAGAGTATTAAAACCAATTATGGTAGAAAAATAATTAAAAATTTTTTAAAAGACTAAATTATGGAAATTGATCAATTAATTACAAAATTAAAAAATAAAGAAAGCTTAAATATCAATCAGACTAAATTTTTATTTAACAAAATTATGGATGGAGAGATTGATGATGATAAAATATCCAAAATTTTAATTGGGCTAGCTGAAAAAGGGGAAAATTCAGATGAAATTACTGGTGGCGCTAGCGTACTTAGAGAAAAATCTCTAAAAGTAAAAATATCCTCAGAAGCTTTAGATATGTGTGGTACTGGTGGTGATGGAAAACACACATTAAATATATCAACTGCAGCATCCATCGTGCTAGCAAGTCTTGGGATTAAAGTTGCAAAACATGGAAATAAAGGCTTAACATCAAAGTGTGGTTCGGCAGATGTTCTTGAAAAGCTTGGAATAAACATAAATAAAAATCCAGAAGCAGTTGCAAGTGATATCGAGAATAAAAATTTTGGATTTATGTTTGCACCTATTTACCATGAAACAATGAAAAAAGTTGCCAATGTTAGAAAAGAATTAAAAAGAAGAACTATATTTAATTTATTGGGGCCTTTATGCAATCCAGCATCTGTAAAAAACCAATGCATAGGTATATTTTCAAAAGATTTGCTTCCATTATATGCTGAAAGTTTAATAAAGCTCAAAACAAATAATGCATGGGTTTACCATAGTCAGGATGGATTAGATGAAATATCAATTTTTGATAAAACGGACGTTTTAGAAATAAAAAATAATAGTATTAAAAAATTCACAATCAATCCAAATGATTTTATAAATCAAAAATTTAAATTTGAAGAAATTATTGGTGGGGATGCAAATTTTAATGCTTCTAAAATTATAGATCTTTTTGAAGGTCAGGATGGTGCTTTTTTAGAAATTGTATCTTTAAACTGTGCAGCCGGCCTTTTGGTAATGAATAAAAATGATAATTTAAAAAATGCTTACCAAGAAGTCAAAAATTATATCTTATCTGGATCAGTACTGAAAACTTTAGAAAGTTTAAGGTCATGAGCATTTTAAAAGAAATTATTGCTAAAAAAATTTCTGAAGTTGAAAATGATAAAAAAAAAAATTCATTAGAAAACATTAAAAATAATATTAAAAAAAAAAACTTTAGTTTTAAAAAGCAATTAATTAACTTTAAAAAAAAAAATAAAACCGCCATAATAGCTGAAGTTAAAAAAGCAAGTCCTTCTAAAGGAATATTTGTAAATAATTTTAATCATTTAAAAATTGCTAATGAATATTTTAATTCAGGTGCAGCATGTCTATCTGTTCTTACAGAAAAAAATTATTTTTTAGGAAGTAAAGATTATTTAAAAGAAATAAGTAATAAGATTAATTTACCCATTTTATGTAAAGACTTTTTTGTTGATCCGTACCAAGTTTACGAGGCTTCTATGCTTGGTGCTCACTGCATTCTAATCTTGCTTAAGTCTACTAATTTAAAAATGGCTAGCTTACTATACGATGCTGCTTTAGATTGTGGCTTAGATAGCATCATTGAAGTTCATAATGAAAATGAAATGAATATTGCATTGCAGTTTAAAGAATCAATCATTGGAATAAATAATAGAAATTTAGAAACTTTTGATACTAGCTTAGAGACAACAATAGATATTTGTAAAAAATTCAACTTAACAAATAGAACGCTTATTTGTGAAAGTGGTATAAATACAGGAAACGATATAAAAAAAATTATTAACGCAACTGGTATTACAAATTTTTTAGTTGGCGAATCATTAATTAAATCAGATTCAATTAATCAAAAACTTAAAGAATTAACATCCTAGAAGTATTCAATATCAACAAAAATAAACGATTGTAATAAATATAGAACTTTTGTAGAACGTCAGTGTACAGGTTTTGTTCTATGTTAACTAAAAAACAAAAAAATTTACTTATTTATATCAACGAAAAGTTGAAAAAAGATGGCGTTTCACCTTCATACGATGAAATGCGAATTTCTTTGTCTTTAAAGTCAAAATCTGGGATTCATAGACTAATTTCTGCATTAGAAGAGCGTGGATTTATTAAACGTTTAGCGCATAAAGCAAGAGCTCTCGAAGTAATTAAGCTTCCAGAAAATGCTAGTGCCAAAGACCTTTTTAATAATTTTACACCTAGCCTTATTAAAGGTGGTTTAGATGCAAATAAAAATATTAAAAAAAATTTTATCCCTTTAATTGGAAAAATTGCTGCAGGATTACCTATAGAAGCCATTGAAGAATTTGCAGAAGACATACCAGCCCCTCCTGGAACTAAAAATCCCGATGATTTTTTTGCGCTTAGAGTAGAGGGAGATTCGATGATAGATGCAGGGATAAATGATGGTGATACAGTAATAATTAAAAAAACTAATGTTGCCGAAAATGGAAAGATTGTCGTAGCACTAATTGACAATCATGAAGCAACTTTAAAAAGATATAGAAAAAAATCTAATGCGATAGCTTTAGAAAGTGCAAATCCAGCATATGAAACTCGTATTTTTGGTCCAGATAGAATCAAGATTCAAGGAGTTTTAACTTCTCTTTATAGAAACTTCTAATCAGTTAGTGTAAGTACTACTGATGAACAATAATAATGTAATTGTAAGATTCGCCCCCTCTCCTACTGGCCCACTTCATATTGGTGGGGCGAGGACTGCTTTATTTAATTGGCTATTTGCAAAAAAAAATAAGGGAATTTCTTTATTAAGAATTGAAGATACAGATAAGCAAAGATCTAAAAAAGAATATGAAGATCAAATAATAGATACTCTTAATTGGTTAGAAATAAATCCAGATAAAGAACCAGTCAAACAAAGCTTAAACATAGATAAGCATATTGAAATAGCAAATAAGCTGCTATCTGAAGGGCATGCCTATAAATGCTTTTGCTCTATTGAAGAATTGGAAAAAGAAAAAGAATTATTTAGGAAAAAAAATTTACCATATACTTATAGTGGAAAATGCAGAGACATCAAAACTTCAAACAATGGACCTTACGTTATTAGATTTAAATCAAAAAAAACAGGATCTTCTATTTTAGAAGATTTAGTTCAAGGTAAAATTGAAATTTCAAATTCAACAATTGAAGATTTTGTTTTGCTTAGAGCAGACAACACTCCAACTTATCAGCTATCCGCTTCCGTTGATGACTATTTAATGAGCATTACTCATGTAATAAGGGGCGATGATCATAAAATTAATGCATTTAAACAAATACAGATATTTCAAGCCCTTGGCTGGATTGAGCCTAAGTACGCTCATATTCCTTTAATACATTCTAAAGAAGGAAAAAAACTATCCAAGAGAGATGGTGCAGCTACTGTTGAAGATTATCAAAAAATTGGAATTCTTCCTGAAAGTTTAAGAAATTATCTTTTAAGATTGGGATGGTCATATAAAGATAAGGAAATATTTACACTTCAAGAAAGTATTGATCTTTTTAATCTAGAAGGGATTGGAAAATCACCCTCAAAATTAGACATGGATAGAATTTTATCTATAAACGAAACTTACATAAAGACTTTAAATGAAGATAGGCTATTTCTATATTTTAAAAAATATGTAGATAATTTTAAAAGCAAAATTGAAGATAAGTTTTTAATTAAGATAAAAAATAATTTTAGTACTTTTAAAAATAAAGCCAAAACTCTTGAAGATATTTATAATAACTCATCTTTCCTTTTTAAATATGACAAAATTGATCTAAAAAAAACAATAACTTCATCAGAACTAAATATATTAATATATTTTTATGAAAAAATTAAAAATTTAAATGAAAATGACTTGGGAAAAATTAAATCAATTATAGACGAAACTATAAACGAAAAAAATATAAAATTTAAAGAATTTGGACAACCTGTAAGATTAGCCCTAACTGGAACAAAATACGCTCCATCTATAAACGAAATAATAAATTCTTTGGGTATAGAAGAGGTAAAGTTAAGGCTGTCTCAATATCTTTAAAAAAAATAGACTTTTTATTATAAAGCTGATATTTAAAGCGCAATTTTTATGTCAAAAAAAGCTATAATTTCACTCGATGGTCAAAATTTTGATTTACCTATCATTGAAGGTTCTGTTGGACCCGATGTAATAGACATTAGTAAACTTTATGCTCAGTCAGGTAAATTTACGCTTGACCCTGGATTTACCTCAACTGCAAGCTGCCAATCTTCAATAACATATATCGATGGAGATAAAGGAGAATGCTATTACAGAGGATACCCTATGGATGTACTTGCTGAAAAAAGTTCATTTTTAGAAATTGTTCATTTGCTCTGGACGGGATCTCTTCCCACCAAAGCTGAATGGTATGAATATTCAGAAGCTATAAAAACTCACACTATGGTTCATGAACAAATGAAAACTTTTTTTAATGGTTTTAGAAGAGGTTCTCATCCAATGGCAATTTTAACTTCAGTAGTTGCGGCTCTATCAGCTTTTTATCCTGACTCAATTGATGTAAACGATTTAGAACAAAGACAAATTTCTGCCAGAAGAATGATAGCAAAAGTACCAACGCTTGCTGCAATGGCATATAAATATTCTATTGGGCAACCATTTATATATCCAGATAATAATTTGGATTACTGTGAAAATTTTATGCAAATGACTTTTGGAGTTCCAACAGAAAAGTACAAAGTTAATAAAGTTTTTTCAAAAGCTTTGGATAAAATTTTTATTTTACATGCTGATCATGAGCAAAACGCCTCAACTTCCACTGTAAGATTGGCTGCCTCATCAGGTGTAAATCCTTTTGCTTCAATATCAGCTGGTTTTACATCATTATGGGGACCTTTGCATGGAGGAGCGAATGAGGCTGCCTTAAATATGTTAAAAGAAATTGGAGATGTTAAAAATATTCCTGAATACGTCAAAAGAGCTAAGGACAAAAATGATCCATTTAAATTAATGGGATTTGGTCATAGAGTATATAAAAATTATGACCCAAGAGCTAAAGTTATGCAAAAAACTTGTCATGATGTCCTAGAAGAATTAGGAAGGAAAGACGACAAAATACTTCAAGTCGCAATAGAATTAGAAAAAATTGCTTTACAAGATGATTATTTTGTAGAAAAAAAATTATATCCAAACATAGATTTTTATTCAGGAATTACCCTAAGTGCCATGGGATTTCCTGCAACTATGTTTACTCCATTGTTTGCGGTAGCAAGAACAGCTGGCTGGATTGCCCATTGGAAGGAAATGTATCTTGATCCTCAAAACAGAATTGGAAGACCAAGACAATTATATATAGGTGAAAAACCAAGACAATTTTTAGAACTAAAAGACAGAGATTAACAAAGCCTTTCAATTATTTTGGCAATATTTTTAGATGTATTTCTCTTAGTTATTTTTCTTATATATTTAAAATAATTAATTACATTATTTTTTCTTATATTTTTATTTTGAATAAATGTGCTTCCTATATTAAATATTTTTTTTACATTACAATCAAATTGAATTAATTCAGGAATAATTTCTTTATTAGCCATAATATTAACAATATTTCCAAACTTAACTTTAATAAATGGTCGTATCATAAAATAATTAAACCATGATGTTTTATAAATTGTAATTAATGGAGATTTATTTTTACATATATCAAGTGATATAGTTCCTGATTTAGCTATAGTAAACAAAGATTTTTTAATAAAAAAATTTTTTTTATTTTCATCAATAGTTATAATTATAGATTTACAATTTTTTAAGTAATATTTAATTATATATTCATATGCACATTTTGTTGGAAAATGATAAATAAAATTTTCACCAAATTTATTATTTATTAGCTTAATTAACTGAGTAAAAATAGGCATAAAAATTTTTATTTCAGACAATCTACTACCAGGACAAAGTGTGATAATTTTTTTATTTTTAGGAATAGAGAATTTTCGATACTTAATTTTATTTTCAAAAAATGGATGTCCCACAAAAGTATTTTTTACTTTATATTTATCAAAAATTTTTTTCTCAAATGGAAAAAGTAAAAGCAAATGATCAATAAATTTTCTAAAAAAATACACCCTGTTCTCTCTCCATGCCCAAATACTAGGCGCAACTAGATGAACAATCTTAATTTTGGGAAACATTTTTTTGATTTTATTCTCA